>NZ_JBFBDY010000400.1:0-5813 GCF_040683475.1 Kitasatospora sp. NPDC093558
GCGCGGCCGCGGCCTGCGCGCCGGGGCGGGCGCCGCGCGCCTCCCCCACGTTGGGGGCGGGGGGGGGGGGGGGGACGTCCCCGCCACCGGCGCATCGACGAGCGCTACTTCACGACGTTCACCGCGACGGTGCGCGTCGCGAGCACGGACAGCGTCTGCGTGCCGTCGTACGGCAGCACCGCCTGGGCCGTGATCGGCATCGCCCCCGGGCCGTCGTCGCCGCCCAGCGTCAGCCGGTAGGTCACCGTCCTGCTCTCGCCCGGCGCCAGCGGGAAGGAAGCCACCCTGGGCTGCGTCGCGTAGTCCATGCTGCCACCGGGCGACACCGGGAGCTGGACCCAGGTGTCACCGTCCCTGCGTTCCAACGTGCCCTGGTTGACCGGCACCTGGCCGCCCGGCGTGCCCGAGTAGCTCTCCGTGAAGACCAGCGGTTCGACTGCGGCGTAGGTGGTCCGACCGGTGTTCCGGTAGATCACCGAGAAGACGGCCTGCGCCCCCTTCACCTGCACCTGCGAACCGATCTGATAGAACATCACGTCGATGCCGGCCTGGGCGCCCGGGGAACCCGACGGGGTCGACGAGGCAGCGGGCGTGGGACGGCCGCTGACGTCGAGGCTGTTCACGATCGACATCAGGTCCGTCTGGTAGTCGCCCTTGAGACCGACCGCCGAGACGAACACCTGGTCCTTGGGCAGGGCCCACATCTGGGCCGTGAAGGCGGACGTCCCGCAGGTCACCTGCCATTGCGACTTCAGCGCGGAGCGGCCGGCCACGGTGGGTGTGCTCTTCGTCGGGCCGACGCTGTTGATCGGCTCGTCCGCGGACGGCACGTGGGGATTGCCCCAGATCGGGCAGTAGGGCTGCCGTTCCCAGCCGGCCGAGGCGTCGAGGGTGGTCAAAGAAGGCCAGCCCGGCCCTTCATCGGTGTACAGCGACAGGCTCACCCCATAGGGGGCGCAGTCGTTGTAGCCCGCACCCTGGGGCGCTCCCGGGCTCAGGAGGCACATCTGGGGCCCACCCTGGTCTACGGTGCGCCACCCGGCGGGGACCTTGAACCTGACGCCGTTGAACGTGTACCACTTCGCCGCGGTCGTCGCGGTGCCGGTGGGAGTCGGCGGCGACGACGGAGTGTCGTCGCCAGGGGCGGAGGCGCTCTCCGGGTCGTCCGGGGTGGCGGTGTCGGTCGGGGTGGGCGTGGGGGTGGGGGCCTCGGTGGGCCTCGCTACAGGGGTCGGACTGGGGGAGGCCGACACGGTGGCGGCCGGCGGCGCGTCCTCGTGGCGGGCGACCGGCTCGCCGTGCAGGGTGAGCACGCTCACCACCATCGCGGCGGCCAGGCCGAGCAGCGGGACGGCGACCGCGTACGCCGGCCGCAGTCTGCGGCTCCGGCGATCGGGCGGGGCGGCGGGGCGCAGGTCGTGGGCGGTGATCAGGGAGGTGCGGGCGGCCATCGCCTCGCGCAGCAGCCGTTCCGTCGGGGTCTCGGCCGGCCCGTCGCCGTCACCGTCGCCGTCGATCCGGCGGGGGAACTCGTCGGTCATCGAACCTTCTCCAGGTGCTTTTCGAGAGCGTCCAGGGCCCGGCTGGCGGTGGACTTCACGGCGCCCCGGGACAGTCCCAGGGTCTCGGCCATCTGCGCCTCCGACATGTCCGACCAGTAGCGCAGCACCAGCACCTCGCGCTGGCGGGGGGTCAGCTCCTGCAGGGCCAGCAGCACGCGCCGGTGCTCGTCGTTGAGCACCGCGTGCTCCTCGGCCGACGGGGCGTCGGTCTCGTGCGGCGGCACGTACTCACGGGCCGTCCTGCGGCGGCGCAGCATCGAGCGGGCGCCGTTGACGACCGCCGTGCGCAGGTAGCCGAGCGCGTTGTCGAGGTCCTCCAGCTCCTCGCCGTGGCGCTGGTAGAGCTGGGTGAAGGCCTCCTGGACGACGTCCTCGGCGAGGTCCTGGTGGTCGACCAGCAGGACGGCCATCCGCACCAGGCCGAGCCGGTGGGCGTGGTAGAGCTCGGTCAGGGTCGGCCGCTCCTCGGTGCGGTCACGCCCGCCGCGCAGCAGCCGGAAACCGGAGCGCCGCTGTACCGCCTGCTGCTCGGCGGCGGGCTTGCTGGGACGCACGGCGGCGGGCTCGCCGGCCTCCTGGGCGCCGAACAGCAGGGCGGCCACTGCGCGGACGGAGAAGCCGCGCTCCCGCGCCGGCGCGACGATCGGCCCTATGGCCATGGACATCTGCGTCTTCCGCTTTCCCCCGGGACGGTGTCCGGGCACGCCGGAACCGTCTGCTCACCTGACCACGATCGAGATCGGCGAGATCCTCCGAGCCGCCACCGGCCTGGTGTTATCCGCCCCCGTAGCAATGGACGTGCGAGGGCGGTGCAGGTTGCATGCGGGTTCGAAGAAAGTTCCGGCGCCGGCGGACGGACTACACTCACCGGCGTTCCACCACCCGTGAGCAGGGGGTTCCCATGGCCCAGCAGGACGGTTCGCGGCACGCGACCGGGCGGACCGGCTCCGGGCCGGTCGCGGTCGCCATCGGACGGCGGCCCGAGCCGGTGCACGACGTCGCGGTGTACGCCTTCGACGGCATGGCGCCGTTCGAACTCGGCGTGGCGGTGGAGGTGTTCGGGCTCGCCCGGCCGGAGCTGAGCGGTCTGCTGGCGGCGCCCTGGTACGGGCTGAAGGTGTGCGCGGACCAGCCGGGGACGGCGCTGGACGCGGTGGGCGGGTTCGCGATGATCGCCCGGCACGGGCTCGACGAGCTGGCGGCCGCGGACACCGTGATCGTCCCCGGGGTGCCGAACGCCTTCGGCGGTGAAGTCTCGCCCGGCCTCGTCACGGCGCTGCGCACGGCGCACGAGCGCGGCGCCCGCATCGTCTCGATCTGCTCGGGCGCCTTCGCCCTGGCCGCCGCCGGCCTGCTGGACGGCCGCAAGGCGACCACGCACTGGCGCTACGCCGATCTGCTCCAGCAGCGGTACCCGTCGGTGCACGTCGATCCGGACGTGCTGTACGTCGACAACGGGGACGTCCTGACGAGCGCGGGCAGCGCCGCCGGGATCGACCTGTGCCTGCACCTGGTCCGCCGGGACCACGGCGCGAAGGTGGCCAACACCGTGGCCCGCCGGTTCGTCGTGCCGCCGCACCGGGACGGCGGGCAGGCCCAGTTCATCGAGGCGGCGATCCTGCCGGTCGACGAGGAGGACGACGGGATCGCGCGCAGCATGCAGTACGCGATGGACCACCTGGCGTCGCCGCTCACCGTCTCGGCGCTGGCCGCCGCCGCCCGGATGTCCGACCGCTCGTACCTGCGGCACTTCACGGCCCGCAACGGGACCAGCCCGATGCGCTGGGTCGTCACCCAGCGCATCGCGGCCAGCCTGCCGCTCCTGGAGTCCCCGGACGGGACGGTCGAGGACATCGCCGCCGCGGTCGGCTTCGAGAGCGCGGCGACGTTCCGCCACCACTTCGGCCGGGTGATGCGCACCTCGCCGACGGCCTACCGGCGGGGGTTCGGGCGCGGGGTGGCGTGAACCGTCGGTCGGCGGTTCAGGCCTCGTGCCGGGCCGCGTTGGCGAGCATCGCGTCGTGCAGCCACTGAGCAAGGCCGGGGGCGGTCTTCTCGTAGGCGGCGGTCCAGCGCGGGTCCGAGACGTAGAGCCCGGCCAGGCCGCGGTGGATGGTGAAGGTGCAGTCGTAGAAGTTCCGGCAGATGTGCTGTCGGTGCTCCTCGGCGAGGTCCATGGCGAGGGTGCCGTCGGCGGGCTCGCCGGCCGCGACCGCCTCGGCCAGGCGGGCGTTGAGGTCGGTCATCTCCGCCTGGATGCGCTGCCAGTCGGCCTTGTCGTAGGCGCCGGTGCGGCGCTGCGACTCGGCCCAGGCCGCGGTGTCGCCCCAGCGCTCCTCGGCCTCCTGCTCCCACTCCTCCTTGTAGTCCTCGCCGAAGATCTCGAACTTCTCCTCGGGGGTCAGCTGAACGCCCATTCTCCGTGCCTCCATGGCGTGTTCGACGGCCGCGGCGAGGTCCTGGAGGTGCTTGATCCGGTCGGTCAGCAGCCGGTGCTGCCGCCGGAGGTGCTCGCTCGGGCTGACCGAGTCGTCGTCCAGGATCGCCGCGATCTCTTCCAGGGGGAAGCCGAGTTCGCGGTAGAACAGGATCTGCTGCAGCCGGTCGAGATCGGTGTCCACGTACCGGCGGTAGCCGGCCCGGGTGCGGCCCGCGGGGGACAGCAGGCCGATCTCGTCGTAGTGGTGCAGCGTGCGGACGGTCACCTTGGCGATCTTCGCCACGGCGCCGACCGAGTAGCCGTCGCTGTTCATGCGAGGTGCTCCTCCCTTCGTGCTGACCCCCACACTCGTCTCTCACGTCGCGTGAGGGTCAAGCCAGAGGAGACGGCCGGGGAGACCGCTGAGGACACGCCTCAGCGGCCGGCACCGACCAGGACGCGCTCGCGCCGGCGGCCGAGCCGGCCGCGTCCGGAGCCGTGGCCCTGGCCGCGCCCGGAGCCCTGGCCCTGGTCCTCGGCCGGGGGCCGCGGGCGGCGGGTCTGCTGGGTGGGCCAGAGCAGCACGTACGCCGTCGAGACCACGACGAAGGCCAGCCGGACGAACCCGCGCGCCGGGTCGGACGGCAGGAGCAGCGTGCCGCCGTACAGCGAGGCCAGCGCGATCCAGCTCCACCACGGCACCAGGCGCTTCTGCCCGACCGCGTCCCACAGCAGGGTGCCGAGCAGGATCGAGGCCGTGTAGTACGTGTAGACGCTGGGGTCGAGCAGCACGCGGGCGTTCGCGCCGAGCAGCACGACGGCCGGCCAGCGGCCGCGCCACACGGCGATGCTGCCGAGCCCGAGCCCGAGCGCGAACTGGGTCGGCCGGTCCCACCACGGGGTGGTCGGGTCGGTCACGCCGAACCAGCGCAGCGAGGAGGCCGGCTGGTTGGGGATGGTGAACTTGGCGGCCGCCATGGTGTCCAGGTTGCCGAGGTAGAACGGCAGCCAGGCGATCGCGACCAGCCCGCAGAACCACAGCGCGGTGCGCAGCCAGGACGGCCGGGGCAGGGCGAGGATCAGCGGGGCGAAGGCGATCGCCCAGGGCTTGGAGTCCACCGCGAGCGCCAGGAAGATCGCGACCTGGGTGGGCTTGCCGCGGGCGAGCGCGTGGGCGGCGAGGGCGGTGAAGAACAGCGCCAGCACGTCGTCGAGGTGCGCGAAGCGGACCGACACCTCGACCCACATCGGGATGAACGCCAGCCCGGCGATCAGCACGCGCTGCTGGAGCCGGCGGTGGTTGGTGCCGGTGCCGAGGTAGTACAGGGCGGCGGTGCGGCCCACCAGGACCAGCATCACCAGGCCGAGCGCGGAACTCACCGCCTCGGCGATCACCTGGCCCGTGTACGGCGAGAACGGGGCCGTGAGCCGGGCCGCGGCCAGGCTGACCGGGCCGATCTGCAGCTCGGGGTGGTGGGCGTAGAGCGACAGCCCGCCGTCGGGCTGGCCGCTGAAGAGCAGTTGCTCGCCCTGGCGCAGGTAGTGCCAGGAGAAACCGCCCTTGGGCTCGACCAGAAAGAACCAGAGCACCGTCCAGGCGACCAGCAGGACGTGGTGTCTGCGGACCAACAGACCCGCGATCCGCCCCGTCCCGGCCTCGTAGTCGGTGGTGGCTGCCGTGCGTGCTCCCCGCACCTGTCCCTCTCCCCGCCGGTTCCGCCCCCCTCCGGCCGGACATCCTATGTGACGGAGGAGTACCTCCCGCGCCGCCCGGGTGTCCGTCGGGTGGACGGCCGGGCGGGGCCGCGGCACTCGGGCTGGGCGCGGGCGGT
>NZ_JBFBDY010000401.1:0-5804 GCF_040683475.1 Kitasatospora sp. NPDC093558
AGCACCAGTCCGCCGGTCAGGGCGAGCAGGCCGGCGCCGAAGAGGTCCTCCGCCGGGCTGTACTCGACGCCGGCGGCGCGGGCCCAGCCGCCGTCCACCAGCAGCGGCACGCCGTCGCCGGGCTTCGGCGGCCGGGCGAAGGTGAGGTCGAGCTCGACGGTGCGCTCGGGGCCGCCGCCGGGCGGGCGGTAGCGGACGGTCGGCACGCCGTCCTCGTCGGTGGCGCCGGCCGTGCCGGTGACCGCCGTCGCGTTGGCGCGGTGGTCGGCCTCGCCGGCCTCCGTCCAGAGGCCGTACAGCGGGATCACGAGCGCGGCGGCCAGCAGCACGGCGCCCAGGACGCGGCGCACCACGGGCGGACGGCGGGGGGCGACGGGCGAAGGCGCACCCGCGGCCGTCCACGGGTACGGGACGGGCGGGGCCATCAGCTCGTCGAGGTCCTGACGGGCGCGGCGGCGGCCGAGTTCGGCGCCGATCAGCACGGCGGAGAGCAGGACGTGCACCAGGACCGCCGTCCAGCGGCCGGCGGTGGTGACCAGGCCGTCCGGGACGTACCAGAGCACCGCGAGGACGGCCGGCGGCACCAGCGCCCGGGCCCGGAACCGGGCGAGGAGCAGGATCGCCTCGGCGAACACCGACCAGGCGGCGAGCTCGTCGCCCCAGGTGTCGGTGCAGATGCCGTGGTCGTTGCAGTGCGTGCCGGTCGGCTCGACGGCGGTGGCGAAGGCCGCGAAGGCGATCGGGAGCAGGGCGAGCCAGCGGCTGTCGAGCCGCCGGAAGCGGTGGGCGGCGCGCCAGCGGTCGGCGACGGCCGTGGTGAGGGGCGCGGCGCTGGGCAGGGGCGGGGCGTCCGGGGCGACCATCGGACGATCATCCCAGCAGGGCTGAGCCGGGAACGCCGCAGGGGCCGGGTGCTCGTTCGCACCCGGCCCCTGCGCCCCCGTTCCCCCCGTTCCCCCGTTCCCCGGTGCCCCCGCCGCCGGGTCAGTCCGTCGCGATGGCCGCGAGGACGTTCATGCGTCCGGCCCGGAAGGCCGGGAAGAGGGCCGCGAGCAGACCGATCACCACGGAGGAGACCAGCGTCACGGCGATCGTGGTGGTCGGGACGGCGAGCGTGTCCAGACCCTGGTCGCGCAGCACCTGCTGGGCGGTGACGCCCCAGGCGAGGCCGAGGACCGTACCGAGGACGGCGCCGAAGACCGCGATCACCACGGACTCCAGCCGGATCATCCGGCGCAGCTGGCGGCGGGAGAGCCCGATCGCCCGCAGCAGGCCGATCTCGCGGGTCCGCTCGACCACCGACAGCGCCAGCGTGTTGACGACGCCGAGCACGGCGACCGTGATCGAGAGGCCGACCAGCCCGTAGATCAGGTAGAGCAGCGTGTTGACCTGGGACTGGACGAGCTCCTTGTAGCCGGCCTGGTCCTTGACGGTCAGCTGCGGGTACTGCTTGAGGCCGTCCTGGAGGGCGGTCAGCGTCTTGGCGACGTCGGCGCCGGAGGCGGCCTTGGCGTAGAACTGCCGGTCCTCGGGCTGGTCCCCGGCCGGGACGGCCTTGGCCATGGTCGCGGCGTCGACGAAGGAGGCGTCTCCGTAGAGCGACTTCTTGCCGAACACGACGCCGACCGTCAGCTGCTGGGTGTGGCCCTTGCCGTAGGACACGGTGACGGTGTCGCCGACCTTGAGGCCGTTGTCCTTCGCGAAGGTCTCGCCGATGCCGAGCGAGCCGCGGGCGATCGAGTCGACCGCGCCGGACGCGACCGGGAGGTGGAAGTCCGTGCCGAAGAAGCTCGGCGGCACCGCGGCGACCCCGGCCTTCTTGCTCCGGCCGTCGGCGAGCTGGATCTTCGCGTCGAAGTCCTTCTCGGTGGTGACGTGGTCGATGCCCGGGGTCTTCCGGACGGCGTCCAGCATCTCGGCGGTGATCGGCGCGCGGCCGCCGTGGATGATGTAGTCCACGCCCACCGAGCGGTCGATCTGCGCGCTGGCCGAGGTGACCGCCGAGGAGCTGAACACCGAGGAGCCGATCACCAGCGCCAGGCCGATCATCAGCGCGGCGGCGGTGGCCCCGGTGCGGCGCGGGTTGCGCGTCGCGTTGCGCTGGGCGAGCTTGCCGGACGGGCCGAACAGGGCCGGCAGCAGGGCGCCGAGCACCTTGATGACGGCGGTGGCCAGCAGCGGGCCGAGCACCACGAAGCCGACCAGCGTCAGCAGGACGCCGAGGCCGAGGTACCGGCCGCCGGTCGCCGCCTTCTCGGCCTTCGCGGCGAGCACCAGCAGGCCGCCGCCGCCGAGGGTGAGGACGAGGCCGACGACCGTCCGCACGACGTTGGCCCGCGCCTCGGCCGGGGTGCCGTGGTCGCGCAGGGCGGCCATCGGCGCGATCCGGCTGGCCCGGCGGGCGGGGATCCAGGCCGCGATGACGGTGATCAGGATGCCGACCGCGTACCCGGCGACGAAGACGTCCGGGCCGATCTGCAGGTCGCTCGCCTTGAGGCCCATGCCGATCGCGTTCATCAGCTTGATCAGGCCGACCGCGATGCCGAGGCCCACCCCGATGCCCAGGGTCGAGCCGAGCACGCCCAGGATCAGCGCCTCGACCAGCACCGAGCCGTTCACCTGGCCGCGGCTGCCGCCGATGGCGCGCAGCAGGCCGATCTCCCGGGTGCGCTGGGCGACCAGCATCGAGAAGGTGTTGATGATCAGGAAGCCGCCGACGATCAGCGAGACGCCGGCGAAGCCGAGCATCGCGTACTTCATGAAGTCGAGGCCGGTGCCGACGTTCTTGTTGTTCTCGTCCTTCTGCTCGGCCGCGGTCTTGACCTGGTAGCCGCCGCCGAGCTTGGCCAGGGTGTCGGCCTTGAGCTGCGCGTCGCTGCGGCTGCCGTCGCCGAACGCCTCGACGGAGGTGTAGGCCGCCTCGCCGAGCAGCACCTGCTGCGCGGTCGGGGTGTCCAGGAAGGCCAGCGCCGCACCCGGGTTGGTGGTGGTGAAGGTCGCGATGCCCGCGATGGTGAACTCGTGCTTGCCGCTCGCGTTGTCGACCCGCACCTTGCCGCCGAGGCCGAGCTCGGCCTTCTTCGCGGTGTCGGCGTCGAGCACCAGCTCGCCCGCGTTCTGCGGCACGTGGCCGGAGGTGATGTGCACCGGGTTGCGCGGCGTGTCGGTCCAGTTGCCGACCAGGGTCGGCGCGCCGCTGGTCGGACCGACCAGCTTGTTGGTGGCCGGGTCGACGAGGATCGCGTCGCCGACCATGACCTGGCCGATCGCCGTCTTCACGCCGGGCACCGCGGCGACCTGCTGGGCGAGCGCGACCGGGACCACCGCCGGCTTGTCGCCGGGCTGCTGCTCGTCGTCCTCGGCCGGCTTCGGCGGCTGGACGGAGACGTCGGAGGCGGTCGCGGCGAAGAGCTTGTCGAAGGTGCTGGTCGCGGTGTTGGAGAAGACCAGGGTGCCGGAGACGAAGGCGACCGACAGCACGACGGCTATCAGGGAGAGCGCCATCCGGCCCTTGTGGGCGAAGAAGCTCCGCAGTGACGTCTTGAGGATCATGATGCGTCGTCCCGCCCGCTCAGCTGGTGCGCTTGCCGTCGAAGCGCCGCATGCGCTCCAGGACGGAATCGGCGGTCGGGGAGTGCATCTCGTCGACGATCACGCCGTCGGCGAGGAAGAGCACGCGGTCCGCGTAGCCGGCGGCGACCGGGTCGTGGGTCACCATGACGATGGTCTGGCCGAGTTCGTCCACCGAGCGGCGCAGGAAGGTCAGCACCTCGGCGCCGGCCCGGGAGTCGAGGTTGCCGGTGGGCTCGTCGCCGAAGATGATCTCGGGGCGGGCGGCCAGGGCCCGCGCCACCGCGACGCGCTGCTGCTGGCCGCCGGAGAGCTGGGTCGGGCGGTGCTTGAGCCGGCCGGCCAGGCCGACGGTCTCCACGACCTGGGCGAGCCAGGCCTCGTCGACCTTGCGGCCGGCGATGTCCATCGGGAGCGTGATGTTCTCCAGCGCGTTCAGCGTGGGCAGCAGGTTGAACGCCTGGAAGATGAAGCCGATCTTGTCCCGGCGCAGCCTGGTCAGCTGCTTGTCCTTGAGTCCGGTGATCTCGGTGCCGCCGATCCGGATCCGGCCGGCGCTCACGGTGTCGAGACCGGCCAGGCAGTGCATGAGGGTCGACTTGCCGGAGCCGGACGGGCCCATGATCGCGGTGAAGCGACCGCGCTGGATGTCGACGTCGACCGCGTCCAGCGCGGTGACCTTGGTCTCGCCCGCGCCGTACGCCTTGGTGACCTGGCGGGCCGAGGCGGCGACGGCGGACTCGCCGCCGGGAAGCTGGTGGTCGAACACGGCTGCTGCTGCCGTCGTCACTGGAGTCTCCTAAGGAATGGCCCACCCGTTGGCCCCCAGCCTGGCCGGTGCCGCCTGTCCCACGACATGGTGGAAGCGGTAGTCCTCGACCGGGGGTTGTCCCCACCCTGCCCGGCGCGCCGGGCCGCCGGCCCGACGGAATCGGGCCGGCGCCGGAGGGGCGGGGATGTATGAACCACGTTAGGAGCGGCGGGCGGAGCGCTCGTCCTCCGCCGGGATGAAGCGGGCCAACGGGAGTTGTACGGGGTGCGGCGGCCCTCCCCCTAGGGGTCGCCGCCGCCCTTCTCGGGGTCGCCCCGTACGGGCTCCCGGCTGCGGCTCGTCAGCCGGTCAGCGCCGGGGTGGCGAGCCGCTCCAGCGCCACGGCGAAGCCGTCCACGACGGGGGCGAGCAGCGTCTCGGTCTCGCGCTCGACGAGGGTCGTCCCGTCCTCCCCGGCGGTGATGTGGCGGTCGAGCACGAACCAGCCCTGGGTGATGTGGCCGGCGCCCATCGAGCTGAGGACCGGGCGCAGCGCGTAGTCCACGGCGAGGACGTGCGCGGGCGAGCCGCCGGTGGCGAGCGGCAGGACGGCCTTGCCGGCCAGCGCGTACTGCGGCAGGACGTCGAGCAGGGCCTTCAACAGGCCGGAGTAGGCGGCCTTGTAGACGGGGGTGCCGATCACGACGCCGTCGGCCCGGGCGAACAGCTCGACGGCGGCGGCGATCTCGGGATGGCCGAAGTCGCCGGAGAGCAGCGCGTGCGCGGGCAGGTGGCGGGCCTCGAACGAGATCACGTCGTGGCCGCGGGCCGCCAGCCGCCCGTCGACGTGGCGCAGGAGCCGGGTGGTGCGGGAGGTCGCGGACGGGGAGCCGGAGACGGACAGGACGGTGGCCATGGGTTCACCTCTGCGGGACGCGGGGACGGCGCGGTGCGGCGGTTCTTCTTCCGCCGGGAGGCGGCGGTTCTTCCACTGCGGGGAAGCGGCGGTTCATCCGCCGCCCGGGAAAAGGGAGTTGGGGATTTCGACGGGGCGCGCGTCAGCCACGACAGAGCGAACGGGACACACGCTTCAGGTCGACGTACCGCCGACGCGTGAGAGTCCTTCGCTGATCCATGCCGAAAATGCAAACACGGGGTGTTCGGGGCGGTCAAGAATCGTTTCGGCAGGTGAACGGCGGAGTGGGACGGATCACTCCGTCGCCCCCGGCACCCCACGGGCGTGCGCACGCGCGGAAGTTGCGGCGGAACGATCCGGCACGTGCATCAAAACTGCTACAAGAGGCCTGGTGGAGCCCCCGGGGGGAGTCAGGCCGGACGCCTTCGGGCATCCTCGTGCACATGAACACGTGGCAGGAGGGCCGCCCGAGCGGCGGCGGGAACCCGTACAACGGCGGGACCCCGTACGGCGGCGGCAACGCCGGCGGCGCGTACGGGCGCGGCGGGGGCGGCACGTCGGCCGTAC
>NZ_JBFBDY010000402.1:0-5784 GCF_040683475.1 Kitasatospora sp. NPDC093558
GGGCCGCTCGCCTTCGACGTCGGGCGGATCGCGTTCGCGGCGGACCCGGCCGGCGCCGCGTTCGGCATCTGGGAGGGCCCGCTGGGCCGCGCCCGGCGGCTGGACCTGCCGGGCGCCCCGGTCTGGATCGAGCTGCGCACCCCGGACCCGTTCGCGGCGGCCCTGTTCTACGGCGAGGTGTTCCGCTGGGACGGCCGCGACCCTGAGCGGTTCGACGTGCGCTGGGAGCACGACCGGGTGGTGCTGCGGGCGGAGGGCCACAGCGTCGCGGCGCTCGCGAAGGAGCAGGCGGGCGGCCCGGCGGGGGCGCCGCCGCACTGGGAGGTGTCGTTCTCCGTCGCGGACACCGACCGGGCGATCGTGGTGGCCGAGCGGCTGGGCGGTGCGGCGCTCGGGCCCGCGTTCGACTCCCCGTACGGACGGGTGGCGCGCCTCCAGGACCCGGAGGGCGGCCGGTTCGCGGTGATCAGCTCGAAGAGCTAGCCGGGCCGGCCTCGGCGATCTCCTCGCGGTCGGCCCGCAGCCGGTCGCCGAGCGCCGCTCGGGCCGAGGCGGGCAGGGCCTTGCGGGCGGCGGGGAACAGGTTCTTCTCCTCGGCCGTGTGGTGCCGCCGGACGGTGTCGGTGAGCCCGGTGAGGAGGGTGGCGAAGGCCGGGTCGGTGGGGGAGAGCCCCTGCAGGTCGGAGAGGTACTGCCCGATCGCCAGGTGGTCGTGGATGCTGCTGAAGACCAGCGCCCCGCCGTCGGGCACGTCGTGCTGGACGATCGGGAAGAGGTGCTCCTCCTCGGCGGCGCAGTGGGTGAACAGCAGGTCGGTGAGCGTCGCCAGCAGGTCGGAGCGCTCGGCGGTGCCGTCGGGCGCGGACTCGATCCGGGTGAGCAGCTCGGCGATCGCCTGGTGGTCGGCGGTGAACTCGCCGAGGATGTCCGGCCTGCGAACCATGGCACGCCCGCCTCTCGCACGGAAACGTCCCCCCGCTGCTTCCAGTGTCCGGCATCGGCCGGCGTGGACGGCGAATCAGCAGGTCAGTGGCCCTCTCGGGGCCGGTCGCGGCGTCCGGTGAGGGCGAGCAGGCGGGTCTGCGGGCTCGCGTCGTCCGGGACGGGGACTGGCGGTGCGAAGACGCCGGTGGCCGACAGGTCGCCGTAGCCGCCGACGGCGTCGAGGGTGTAGTCGACGAGGGCGGCGGGGAGCCGGGTGTGGTGCCCGATGCCCTCGGCGAGGTCCCAGGCGTGGATGACGAGGTCGACGGTGATCTGGTCGAGGTAGTACTGGCCGGTGACGTCCCCGAACGACAGGTGGACGGTGAGCTCGGTGGCGCCGGGGACGGCGAAGGCGTGCCGGGCGGCGTCGGCGGCGGCCGTCCACGCGGCGACCGGGTCGTCGCCGAGGACGTCGCCGTCGAAGCGGCCGCCGACCTCGGCGATGGTGGCGCCCATCAGCAGTTCGGGGACCCAGAGCTGCTCGCCGGCGAGGTGGTTGACGAGGTCGCGGACCGACCAGTCGGTGCAGGGGGTGGGGGCGTCCCACTGGCCGGGGGCGATCAGCCGCACCCGTTCGCCGAAGGCGGCGAGCGCCTCGGGGTAGGGCGTGCCGGGCATCGTGGCCAGTTCGTCGTGCGCGCGTTCAGCCATGTCTCCACCCTGCCCCGCGCGGTGCCGGGTCCGCGAGTTGTCGGCACGCCGTCAGTTGTTCAAATTCGAACTCCACGGTACGGTCGGGGAGCGGCCGGTTCAAAGTTCAACAAAGCAAGGTTCGACCGAGCGGGGTGTCCGAGCACGGCCGCACACCACACCCACCCCGCGATCAACCCCCCCAACGATGGAGACGCGCATGCCGAGCAGCAGCCCGAGCACGACCGCCCCCACCACGTCCACCCGTCCGAACCGGGCCTCCGGACCGACGGAGACCTCCCCGCACGCCTACGACGCCGGACTCCTGCTCCTGCGCCTCGTGCTCGGCCTGACCATGGCCGCGCACGGCAGCCAGAAGCTGTTCGGCTGGTTCGGCGGCGGCGGGATCGACGGCACCGGCCAGTTCTTCACCGCGAGCGGCTACCCGGCGGGCAATGCCATGGCCGTCGTCGCGGGCCTCACCGAGACGGCGGGCGGCCTCGCGCTCGCGATCGGCCTGCTCACCCCGCTGGCCGGCGCCGCGGTCCTCGGCACGATGGTCAACGCGATCGCCGTCACCTGGGGCGGCGGCTTCTTCCTGCCGAAGGGCAACGAGTACGAGCTGCTGCTCACGGCCGGCGCCGCCGCGCTCGCCCTGACCGGCCCGGGCCGCTACGCCGTGGACCGCTTCCTGCCGGTGGTGCGGGCGCACCGCCTGGCGTACGGCGCGGCCGCCGTCGTGGTCGGCCTGGTGACCGCGGGGGCGATCCTGCTGCTCCGCAAGTAGGCGTCAACACAGCGTCAACACCCTTGCAGCGAGGCCATGGTGACGAATCATCGCCATGGCCTCGCCGGTCACCCGCCGATCCGCACCAGCGCCAGCGTGATGTTGTCCGGCCCGCCCGCCTCGATCGCTGCCCGCCACAGCTCGAACGCCGCCTTCCCGTCCGACCGGTCCGAGTCCTCGGACACCCGGGAGAGCAGCTCGGCGAGCTCCTCCTCGGGCACCGGGTCGGTCAGCCCGTCGCTGCACACCAGGTAGCGGTCGCCGGCGGCGAGCGGGGCCGTGCGCACGTGCGGTTCGACGAAGGTCAGGCCGAGCGAGCCGCCCAGCGTCTGGGTGACCATCGACGTGGTGCGCCGGCCGGGCGGCAGCGGCGGGCTGTCGTCCACGCTCACCAGGCGCAGCCCGTCCGCGGTGACCCGGTAGACCCGGCTGTCGCCGACGTTGAACACCACCGCCCGCTCGGGCAGCAGCACCAGGCCGGCCACCGTCGTGCCCATCGCGGCCAGGTCCGGCTCCTCGGCGGCGGCCGCGAAGACGGCGCGGTTGCAGTCCTGGAGCTCCTCGCGGACCGCCTCCTCGCCGTCCAGTCCGGGGCCGTCCGCGGCGAGCCGGCGGGCCACCAGGGCGCTCGCCACCTCGCCGCCTGGGTGGCCGCCGAGGCCGTCGGCGACCGCGACGACGCAGGGCGGGCCGACCGGGAAGAGCAGGGTCTGCGGGTTGGTGGTCACCGTGGCGCAGAGCGTCCACGGCCCGACCGTGAGGCTGTCCTCGTTGTGCTCGCGCACCAGGCCCTCGTGGCTCAGCGCGCTCACCGCGATGTACGGCGCCATCGGTTCGCCGCCCTTCGGGAGCTCTCACCCCATTGTCGGGGGGACCGGCAGCCCGGCGCGAAAGCGGGGACGGCGACAGGTTGAAGGTTCGACGACCGCCCCTGCGTCCGGCTGCGCGCTGCCCGCGCCGATCCACCCGCTCTGCGGTGTAATCGTACGACTGCCCAGAGTGTGAATGATCAGCAAATGATTAGTTTTGTCCCTTCCCGACGCCCCCTCCGGAGGGAACCGCCCGTGGAGCCCGAGCCGCAAGCCGTCCTGTCCCCGCTGACCAGTGCGGCCGTCTTCCTGGTGCTCGCCGTGCAGCCCGGCGGCGAGGACACCGTCCGCGCCCTGCTGCCCGACCTCGCCGGGCTGCGCCGTTCGGTCGGCTTCCGCGCCCCCGAGGGCGGCCTGACCTGCGTCACCGGCATCGGCTCGGACGCCTGGGACCGGCTCTTCGCGGGCCCGCGGCCGGCCGCGCTGCACCCGTTCCGCGAGGTGGCCGGCCCCCGTCACCGGGCCCCGGCCACCCCCGGGGACCTCCTGCTCCACGTGCGCGCCGAGCGGATGGACCTCTGCTTCGAGCTCGCCGCCCGGCTCACCGACCGCCTCGCCGGTGCCGCCACCGTCGTCGAGTCCGTCCAGGGCTTCCAGTACTTCGACGACCGGGACCTGCTCGGCTTCGTCGACGGCACCGAGAACCCCGAGGGCCGCGCCGCCGAGGCCGCCGCGCTGGTCGGCGACGAGGACCCGGGCTTCGCCGGCGGCAGCTACGCCGTCGTCCAGAAGTACCTGCACGACCTCGACAAGTGGAACGCGCTGAGCACCGAGGAGCAGGAGGGGGCGGTCGGGCGCACCAAGCTCGGCGACATCGAGCTCGCCGACGACGTGAAGCCCGCCGACGCGCACGTCGCGCTCACCGTCGTCACCGGGCCGGACGGCGGGGAGCGGCAGATCGTCCGCTTCAACATGCCGTTCGGCTCCTTCGACCGCGGCGGCGAGTACGGCACCTACTTCATCGGCTACGCGCGCACCCCCGAGGTGACCGAGGAGATGCTGCGCAACATGTTCGTCGGCCGCCCGCCCGGCACTACCGACCGGCTCCTCGACTTCTCCACCGCCGTCACCGGCTCGCTGTTCTTCGTCCCGACCGCCGACTTCCTCGACGCCCCTCCGCCCCCGCCGCCCGTCCCGGCCGCCGTCCGGGGGGACGGCTCGCTCGGCATCGGCAGCCTCAAGCGGACCCCCTGACAAGGACCCCCTGACAAGGACCCCCGCACCATGGACAACCTGCACCGGGACCTCGCCCCCGTCTCCGCCGCCGCCTGGGCCGAGATCGAGGAGGAGGCCCGCCAGACCTTCAGGCTGCACATCGCCGGCCGCCGCGTCGTCGACCTGCGCGGCCCCGAGGGCGCCGGGCTGGCCGCCGTCGGCACCGGCCACCTCACCGGCATCGACCCGCCCGCCGCGGGCGTCCTGGCGCACGCCCGCGAGGCCCGGCCGGTGGTCGAGCTCCGCGTCCCGTTCACCCTCGCGCGCGAGGCCGTCGACGACGTCGAGCGCGGCGCCCGCGACTCCGACTGGCAGCCCGTCAAGGACGCCGCCCGCACCCTCGCCCTCGCCGAGGACCGTGCCGTCTTCGAGGGCTACCGGGCCGCCGCCATCGAGGGCATCCGTGCCGCCGCCACCAACCCGCCCGTCCCGCTCCCGGCCGACGTCCGCGACTACCCCAACGCCGTCAGCCGCGCCCTCACCGCCCTGCGCCTCGCGGGCGTCGGCGGCCCGTACTCGCTGCTCCTCGGCGCGGACGCCTTCACCGCCGTCAACGAGACCAGCGACCACGGCTACCCGGTCCACAACCACCTCGCCCGGCTCCTGGACGGCGACATCATCTGGGCCCCCGCGATCGAGGGCGCGTTCCTGCTCTCCACCCGCGGCGGCGACTTCGGGCTCGTCCTCGGCCAGGACGTCTCGGTCGGCTACCTCTCGCACGACGCCGGGGCCGTCCGGCTGTACCTGCAGGAGTCGCTCACCTTCCGCGTCCACACCGGCGAGGCCGCCGTCGCCCTGGGCGGACCGGCGCCGCAGGACGGCCCGCGGGCCCCGGGCCACCGGGAAGGGTACTGAGTTCCTTTACGAGGGGTACTGAGTGCCGTATTGTCGTGCCGGAGCCTCTGACGCCAGTCGAAGAGAGCCGACACGGCATGCCGGTCCAGGTGGCGCCTGCGACGCGCACGGCGCGGCCGGGCCGGGATTGGCACTCAGTACCCTCGGCATGACCTGAGGCCATGGATCCAGTGCACCCGTGACAGGAGAACCGCTCATGAGCTTGAGGATCGTCGTCTGCGTGAAGTACGTCCCGGACGCGACGGGCGACCGCCGCTTCGCGGACGACCACACCACCGACCGGGACGGCGTCGACGGCCTCCTGTCGGAGCTGGACGAGTACGGCGTGGAGCAGGCGCTGCGGATCGCCGAGGCGAACGAGGGTGCCGAGGTCACGGTGCTGACGGTGGGCCCGGACGACGCGAAGGACGCGCTGCGCAAGGCGCTGTCGATGGGTGCGGACAA
>NZ_JBFBDY010000403.1:0-5765 GCF_040683475.1 Kitasatospora sp. NPDC093558
GCAATCCGGAGGGGGGTTTTCGCTTTTCCTTCGTCCGACCGGCGCAGCCCCGGGCCCCGTACCCCTCCGGCCGGGTGGGGGTGCGGTCCCCGGCCGTTCGTATGGGTCGCTTCGGGAGCGGCGGTTGTGGGCATCGGTCCGGGGCGGGGCGCCGGCCGGGTGGTTGACGCCCCGTCACCCTCAACCCGCTTCCACCCGAGGAGACCAGCCCGTGGACGCACGTCGCGACACGTCCCGATCCGTCAGATCCGTCAGGTCCGTCAGGTCCGTCAGGTCCGTCAGGTCCCTGGTGGTCGGCCTCTGTGCCGGTGCCACCGCCCTTGTTCTCACCGCCGCCCCCGCCCTGGCGGCACCCGCCTCCTCCTACGCGATCGGCACCCCGACCAACATCTCCGGCGCCTGCGCGGGGCAGAACGCCGAGACCATCCAGGCCGTCGATCCGGCGGTGAACGGCGTGTACGACGCGTGGATCGGCTGCAAGGGCATCGGATTCGCGGGCTCGCTGGACGGCGGGACGACGTTCGCGGCGCCGGTCACGCTGCCGGGCAGCGTCGGGCAGAAGGGTGGCCGGACCTGGGACCCGGCGATAACCGTCGCACCCAACGGCACGGTGTACGTGGCGTTCATGGTCTCCCGCTCCGGGCTGACCTACCCGGTCGTCGACGTCAGCACCGATCACGGCGCCACGTTCAAGACGGCCGGCGCGGTCGTGCCGCCGGACTCGAACAACTGGGGCGACCGGGACTTCATCACCGTCGGCCCGGACGGGACGCTGTACCTGACGTGGGACTACGGGCCGAGCGCGGCGGCGGTGACGACCGTCTGCCCGCCGAGCGGCAGTTGCGCGTTCGCCACCGGTGACGTCAACGCGGTGCTGCAGAAGTCCACCGACGGCGGCCGGACGTGGAGCCCGATGTCGCACATCAGCCCCGGCTACCCGAACAGCGGCGCCGACAGCGCACCCGTCATCGTGGAGCCGGACGGGTCGATCGACGTGCTCTACCAGGGCTACGTCGTCACCAACGTCCCGACCGACAACCTGACCGTCGCCTACACCTACGCGACCCGCTCGACCGACGGCGGGGCGACCTGGTCGCCGCCGGTGCGGGTCGGCGGCGACGCCGGGACGATGAACAACACCGAGTGGTGGATCGACGGCAGCGAGGCGCTCGGCCCGGACGGGACGCTGTACGCGACCTGGGACACCCAGGGCCCGAACACCGACACCGGGTGGCTGTCGTACTCGCAGGACCACGGGGCGACCTGGACCGCGCCCGTCCAGGTGCCCGCCGACACGCTGAACGTCCCGCACGTCATGCAGGTCGTCGCCGGGCCGCCCGGGATCGCGTACGTGGGCTGGCTGTCGAGCAGCGACCCGCGCGGCTACGCGCAGTACCTCCGGACGTTCTCGACGACGCGCGGGTGGCTGTCCGCCCCGGTCCAGGTCTCGCGGGACTTCGGGACGGGCACGGTGTGGCCCGGGGACACCTTCGGGTTTTCCGCGCTGTCGCCGACCCGGCTGGTGCTGGCCTGGGGCAGCGCCGTCGCGCCGTCGGCCTCGACCGACAACATCTGGGCGGCGACGGTGGGGGTGAGCCTGCCGTAGTCCGCGGTCGGTGACGTCGGGGCGGGGCGCCGACCCGCCCCGACGTGGCCGTGGGGATGGTGGAGGATTACGCACCGGCCGCCCGCCTGGGAGATCATTCCCCCATGGACACCGAGATCGACACCGAGACCCTCGTACGCACCCGCCGTTCCCTGCACGCCGTGGCCGAGCTGGTCCTGGCCGGCCCGCAGTACCGCGCCGACGGCACGATCCGGCTGCGGGCCTGCGCGGGCGGGTTCGCCACCTCCGTCGGGGCGGACCTGCGGGTGGTCGGGGCCGAACTGGTGGCGCACGGGCAGGTGCTGTCTCTCGAATGGACCACGTGCGCCGCGCTCGGCGCGGCCCTCGGACTGTCGGCCGGTGCACCCGACGGGCTGTACGGGGACGGGGCCGGCCGGGCCGCCGACGACTCGATCGAGGTCGACCCGGCCGCCGCCCGCCGCCTCCTGCACGCCTTCGCGCTCGGCGACGCCGCGCTGCGCGGGCTGTTCCCGGGGGCGGAACCGGTCATCTGGCCCGAGCACTTCGACATCGGCGTGACCGTCGACGAGGTCAACTACGGCGTCTCGCCCGGCGACGCCTACCTCCCGGAGCCCTACGCGTACGTCGGCCCGCACGGCCCGCGGGAGGGCGCCTTCTGGAACGCGCCCTTCGGCGCCGCCCGGCCGCTCGCCGAACTCGCGGGCGTCATGGGCGTGATGGCTTTCCTGGACGAGGGCCGCCGCCTCGCCGCTGCAAGCTAGCGGCGGAAGCCGTCCTGGGACCTGAGCCGTGGAGGGGGACGGCTTGAGGGAAGCGGCAAAAGCTGGCGATGGCGGGCGGGGTGCCCTGGCGCCGGCGGATGCGGCTTCGGCAAGCGGGCGACCGGCCTGGGCCGGTGGATGCCGGTCGTGCGGTGCTTGCACCGGGGCTCGGTGAGTTGTGGTGGGACGGGTCGGCGGAGGCCGCGCGGTAGGCGTGGCGGGCGGCGGGCGGCTGGCTGAGGTGGCGGCGTCCGGTAGGCGGGTCGTGGGCCCTGGTGAGGCGTGGCGGGGCGGGTGAGGGCCGGGCGGGCGACTATGGGAGGGGGCTGGTCGGCTCTCGAATGGGGTGCTCGTGATGGGCGTGGCGCGGCAGGTGACTCCGGGGCCCGGGGGTGTCGGGCCGGAGGCCGTCGCGCGGGTTCTGCGGTCGGTGCCGGAGCGGCTCGGGGCGCACAACGGCGGGGTGTATCTGCTGTCTGAGGACCGCCAGGTGCTCGAACTGGCGATGACGCTCGGCGCCGCCCGGCAGTTCACCAGGCCGTGGCGGCACATCGCGATGACCGCGCCGATCCCGGTGGTCGACGCGGTGCGCGGCGGGCGGATCGTGTGGGTGGGCGGTGCGGAGGACATGGCGCGCCGGTATCCGAGGGTCGCGGTCGCGATGCCGTACGCGTTCTGCCTCGCCGCCGCGCCGCTGGTCGCGCGCGGGACGACGTACGGGGCCCTCTTCGTCCTGTGGCCCGCCGCGCACGCGCCCGAGCTGTCGGCCCGGGAGCGCGGCGCGCTCGACGCGCTCGCCGGGCGCCTCACCGAGGTGCTGGCCGAGGAGGCCGGGGCGGGGCGGCCGGTGCGGCCCGGTCCGCGCCCGGCGGTGGCGGACCGGGATCCGGTGGAGCCGGTCGCGGCGATGGCGGCGCGGCTGCCGGAGGGCGTCTTCGCCCTGGACCTGGACGGCCGGCTGGCCGCCGTCACCCAGGCCGCCGCCGCGTTGCTCGGCGAGCCGGTCGAGCGGCTGCTGGGTGCCCGGCCGTGGGCGCTCCTGCCGTGGCTGCGCGATCCGGTGTACGAGTACCACTACCGGGCGGCGGTGATCAGCGGGCAGTCGGCGGCGTTCGTCGCCGTCCGGCCGCCGGACCGCCGGCTGTCGTTCGAGCTGTTCCCGGACCCGACCGGCCTCACCGTCCGGATCGCCCCCGCGGCACCCGTCACCCCGATCGCCGCCATCGCCACCGCCCGCCGGGAGCGCCGTGCGGGCACGGCGGCCGACCGGGCGGTGCAGGCCCGGCCGGGGGCGCTGTACCACCTGCTGCACCTCGCCAGCGCGCTGACCGAGGCGATCGGCGTGCAGGACGTCGTGACCATGGTCGCCGAGCAGATCGTGCCGGCCTTCGGCGGCCGGGCCGTGGCCGTGCTGCTGGCCGAGGGCGGCCGGCTGCGCATCGCGGGGCACCGCGGCTACCCGCCGGGTCTGGTCGACCGGTTCGACGGCACCCCGCTGACCGAGCCCACGCCCGGGGTCCGGGCCTCCACCCAGGCCGTGCCCGCCTACTTCGAGAGCCGCGCGGAGCTGGAGCGGCTCTACCCGGGCCGCCACGAGACCCAGGACGGGATGTCCGCCTGGGCCTACCTGCCGCTGGTGACCTCGCGCCGGCTGATCGGCACCTGCGTGCTGGCCTTCGCCGAGCCGCACCGCTTCGACCTGGAGGAACGGGCCGTCCTCACCTCGCTCGGCGGGCTGATCGCCCAGGCGCTGGACCGCGCGCGGCTGTACGACACCAAGCTCGGCCTCGCCCACGGCCTCCAGGAGAGCCTCCTGCCCCGGGCGCTGCCCGCCGTGCCCGGCCTGGACATCAGCGCCCGGTACCTGCCGTGCACCGAGGGCATGGACGTCGGGGGCGACTTCTACGACCTCATCCGGGCCGGGCCGGACAGCGTGGCCGTCGTGATCGGCGACGTGCAGGGCCACAACGTCAACGCCGCCGCGCTGATGGGCCAGGTCCGCACCGCCGTGCGCGCGTTCGCGTCCGCCGACGCCGATCCGAGCACCGTGCTCTACCGCACCAACCACCTGCTGGCCGACCTGGACACGGCGCTGCTCGCCAGTTGCGCCTACCTGCGCATCGACCTCGCCGCGCGCGAGGCCAGGCTGGCCGACGCCGGACACCCGGTGCCGCTGCTCTACGGGCCGGACGGTCGGGCGGAGGCGCTGGAGCCGGACATCGGGATGGTGCTGAACGTCGATCCCGAGGCCGAGTACCCGCAGATCAGGGTGGGCCTGCCGGTCGGCACCACGCTGGTCCTGTACACCGACGGCCTCGTCGACACACCGGGGGCCGATCCCGACAAGGCGCTGGCCGACCTCGTCACGACGCTGGCCCGGCGCGGCGGCGAACCGCTCGACCGGCTGGCGGACGCGCTCATCGACCGGGCCGGGCACGGAGAGCACCGCACCGACGACGTCGCGCTGTTGTTGATCCGCTCCGTCCCGCGCTGAGCCCGCGCCCCCGTCCGGGCCGCTGCCCGTCCGACGTTTCCCTCCGTGCCCGCAGCGGGATCATGGGGGTATGGCCGCAGACCAGGGCCCCCCGCCCCGGCTGCCCCCGCACCGGGCGGGTGGCCGCCGGGAGCGGCGACACCCGCGCCCGGTCCCGCGGGAGCCGTCGGCGCGGCGCCCGCGGTCGGTGCTGGGCATCCGCAGCGTCGCCGGCCAGATGTTCGTCCTGCAGGTGCTGATCGTCCTGCTGCTCGTGGTGGTGGCCGTGGTCGCGCTGCTGGTGCAGTCCCGCAGTGACCGGTTCGACGCCGCCCGCGACCGCTCGCTGGCCGCCGCCGAGAGCTTCGCCCACAGTCCGGGCCTGGTGGCGACGATCGAGGGGCCGAATCCCAGCGCCGTCCTCCAGCCGCTCACGGAGGCGGCCCGCAAGGCGGCGAACGTCGACTTCATCGTCGTCACCGACCGCAACGGCATCCGCTACACCCATCCCAAGCCGGAGCTGATCGGCCAGAAGTTCGTCGGCACGATCGGGCCTTCGCTGGAGGGCAAGGTCACCGTCGAGCAGGTGCACGGGCCGCTCGGGCAGGAGTACCAGGTCGTCGCGCCGGTGGAGGACACGAGCGGCGCCGTCGTCGGCATCGTGTCCTCCGGGATGAAGGTCGCCAACGTGAGCAGCGCGATCGACCGTCAGCTGCCGGTCGTCCTCGGCGCCGGGGCCGTCGCGCTCGGCGTGGCCACGGCCGGCACGGCGCTGGTGGGCCGGCGGCTCCTGCGGCAGACCCACGGCCTGGGGCCGGAGGAGATGACGCGGATGTACGAGCACCACGACGCGGTGCTGCACGCGGTGCGCGAGGGCGTGGTGATCGTCAGCGGGGACGGCCGGATCCTGCTCGCCAACGACGAGGCCCGGCGGCTGCTCGAC
>NZ_JBFBDY010000404.1:0-5751 GCF_040683475.1 Kitasatospora sp. NPDC093558
GTTCAGACCGGCATCTTCGTCGGGGAGAGCGCGGTGGCGACCGTCCGGGTGGTTTCGGCGGTCGTCCCGGTGGCCCGGGTGCCCGTGGTGGCACGCAGGGTGCCTTCGGCCGTGGCCCCGGTGGCCGTCCGGCCCGTGGCCGTAAGTCGAAGCGGGCGAAGCGCCAGGAGTACGAGGCCATGCAGGCCCCGTCCGTCGGCGGTGTGATGCTGCCGCGCGGCAACGGCCAGACCGTTCGCCTGTCCAGCGGCGCCTCGCTGATGGACTTCGCGGAGAAGATCAACGCCAACCCGGCCGCGCTCGTCTCCGTCATGTTCAACCTCGGTGAGATGGTCACCGCGACCCAGTCGGTCTCCGACGCGACCCTCGAGCTGCTGGCCGGCGAGATGGGCTTCCAGCTGGAGATCGTCAGCCGGGACGACGAGGACCGTGAGCTGCTGGAGTCGTTCGACATCGACTTCGGTGCCAACGAGGGCGACGAGGACCAGCTGGCCCCGCGCCCGCCGGTCGTCACCGTCATGGGTCACGTCGACCACGGTAAGACCCGCCTGCTGGACGCGATCCGCAAGTCCAACGTGGTGGCCGGCGAGGCCGGTGGCATCACCCAGCACATCGGTGCCTACCAGGTCGTCACCGAGGTGAACGGCGAGCAGCGTCCGATCACCTTCCTCGACACCCCGGGTCACGAGGCGTTCTCCGCCATGCGTGCCCGTGGTGCCAAGTCCACCGACATCGCGATCCTGGTGGTCGCGGCCAACGACGGTGTCATGCCGCAGACGGTCGAGGCGCTCAACCACGCCAAGGCCGCGGGTGTGCCGATCGTGGTCGCCGTCAACAAGATCGACGTCGAGGGCGCCGACCCGACCAAGGTCCGCGGTCAGCTGACCGAGTTCGGCCTGGTGGCCGAGGAGTACGGCGGCGACACCATGTTCGTCGACATCTCCGCGCGCCAGGGCCTGCACATCGACCAGCTGCTGGAGGCCGTGGTCCTGACCGCGGACGCCTCGCTGGACCTGCGGGCCAACCCCGAGCAGGACGCGCAGGGTATTGCGATCGAGGCCCACCTCGACAAGGGCCGCGGCGCCATGGCGACCGTGCTCGTCCAGCGCGGTACGCTCCGCGTCGGCGACTCGATCGTCGTGGGCGACGCCTACGGCCGCGTCCGCGCCATGCTCGACGAGAACGGCAACAACCTCACCGAGGCCGGTCCGTCCCGTCCGGTGCTGCTGCTCGGTCTCACCTCGGTGCCCCGTGCCGGCGACAGCTTCATCGTCGTCGACGAGGACCGCACCGCGCGCCAGATCGCCGAGAAGCGCTCGGCCCGCGACCGCAACGCCGCCTTCGCGCAGCGTCGCGTCCGGGTGTCCCTTGAGGACCTGGACAAGGCCATCGCCGCCGGCTCCATCGAGCAGCTCAACCTCATCATCAAGGGTGACGTCTCCGGTTCGGTCGAGGCCCTCGAGGACGCCCTCGTCAAGCTGGACGTGGGCGAGGAGGTCGAGCTCCGGGTCCTGCACCGCGGTGTGGGTGCCATCACCGAGTCCGACGTGGACCTGGCGATGGGCTCGGACGCCATCATCATCGGCTTCAACGTGCGCGCCGAAGGCCGTGCGCGCACCGCGGCCGACAAGGAAGGCGTGGACGTCCGGTACTACTCGGTCATCTACCAGGCGATCGAGGAGATCGAGAACGCCCTCAAGGGCATGCTCAAGCCGGAGTACGAGGAGGTGCGCCTCGGCGCCGCGGAGATCCGCGAGGTCTTCCGCTCCTCCAAGTTCGGCAACATCGCCGGTGTCCTGGTGCGCGACGGCATCATCCGCCGCAACGCCAAGGCCCGCCTGCTGCGCGACGGCAAGGTCGTGGCGGAGAGCCTCACCATCGAGGGTCTGCGCCGCTTCAAGGACGACGCGACCGAGGTCCGCGAGGGCTTCGAGGCCGGTGTGACCCTGGGGTCGTTCAACGACATCAAGGTCGAGGACATCATCGAGACCTACGAGATGCGCGAGAAGCCGCGCGCGTAGTCGCTGGTCACCGGGGCCGGTCGACGGGTGGTATTTCCGTCGACCGGCCCCGGTCTCGCTGTGTAGGGTCCTCGTCGTACGGCAGTCCGGTTCCGGGCTGTCTCCCCGAGGCCTTCCAGGTCGGCGAGACCTGTCACACATGTTCGTGGGAACACTCACCTTCGACCTGCTGCTGGGCGACGTCCACTCGCTCAAGGAGAAGCGTTCGATCGTGCGGCCCATCGTGGCCGAACTGCAGCGCAAGTACAGCGTGTGCGCTGCCGAGACCGGGAACCAGGATCTGCACCGCCGGGCCGAGATCGGCCTGGCGGTGGTGTCCGGCGAAGCCGGGTACGTCACCGAGATCCTGGACAGCTGTGAGCGGTTGGTCGCCGGCCGCCCCGAGGTGCAGCTCCTCGCCGCGAGGAGGCGCTACCACAACGACGACGACGAATGACCCCTGTGGAGCGCGCCGGCGGAAGTCGCCGTTCTCACACAGATCAGGACCCAGAGCGCCCGCAAGGCCGGGCGCGGGCCGGTACTTTGGGGCGTGGGCCCCGACGGGTGCACAGCTCCCCCGGGTACCGGGCCCACTGCACGAGGAGGCAACGTGACCGACACCGCAAGGGCGCGCAAGCTCGCCGACCGCATCCAGGTGGTCGTCGCCCAGACCCTGGAGCGGCGGATCAAGGACCCGAGGCTCGGGTTCGTGACCATCACCGACACCCGGGTGACCGGCGACCTGCGCGAGGCCACCGTCTTCTACACCGTCTTCGGCGACGAGACCGACCGCGAGGCCACGGCGGCCGCGCTGGAGAGCGCCAAGGGCGTGATCCGCTCCGAGGTCGGCAAGATCGGCGTGCGCTTCACCCCGACGCTGACCTTCGTCGCGGACGCGCTGCCGGAGAACGCCCGGAACATCGACGACCTGCTCGACCGGGCCAAGGCCATCGACGCGGCGGTGCGCACCACCGCCGCGGGCGCGACGTACGCCGGCGAGGCGGACCCGTACAAGGTCCCCGCGTCCGAGCGTGACGACGAGGACGAGTAGTCATGACGGGTGAGCCGGCGCAGGCCGGTTCGGCGGCCGGTTCGACCACGGGGGCGTCTTCCACCAGTGCGGTGGAGGGTGCCCTCGCGGTGCTTCCGGGCTCGGTGCTCCCCGGGCCGCGGGCCGAGGAGAGCGGCTTCGAGCTGGTCTGGCAGGCCGTGGTGGCCGAGATCGGGCGGACCCGCACGATCGACCTGATCTGCCACATCTGCCCGGACGGCGACGCCCTGGGCTCCGCCCTGGCGGCGGGGCTGGCGCTGCGCCGGCTCGGCCACGAGGTGCGCGTCTCCTTCGGCGACGACCCGCAGGTGGTGCCCGAGTCGCTCGCGTTCCTGCCCGGGCAGGAGCTGATCGTGCCGGCCTCCGAGGTGCCGGACGTCCCCGAGCTGGTGCTCTGCTTCGACGTGGCCGCCGAGAGCCGGCTCGGCCTGCTGCACGACAAGGCCTTCGCCGCGCCCGTGCTGGTGGTCCTCGACCACCACGCCTCCAACCCGGGCTTCGGCACCCACCAGTTGATCGACCCGACCGCGCCGGCCACCGCCGTGCTGGTCGACGAGCTGCTGCGCCGGCTCGGCGTCGAGCTCGACCAGGACTTGGCCACCTGCCTCTACACCGGGGTCGCCACCGACACCGGCTCGTTCAAGTACCGGGCCACCACGCCCGCCACCCACGAACTCGCCGGCCGGCTGCTGGCCACCGGCATCCGGCACGACCTGATCTCCCGGCAGCTGTGGGACACCTCCTCCTTCGGCTACCTCAAGGTGCTCGCGGGCGCCCTCGACCGGGCGGTCTACGAGCCGGACGCCGCAGGCGGGTTGGGGCTGGTGTGGACCTGGGTGCCGTACCAGGACCTCGTGTTGTTCAGCGTCACGGTCGAGGAGATCGAGGGGCTGATCGACATCCTGCGCCGCCCGGCCGAGGCCGAGGTGGCGCTGGTGCTCAAGCAGGACCCGGACGGGACGCTGCGCGGCTCCTCGCGCTCCAAGGGCGCGGTGGACGTCGCGGCGGCCTGCGCCGAACTCGGCGGCGGGGGGCACGTCTACGCGGCCGGGTTCAGCGCCCGGGCGGAGGTGGCGGCCGTGGTCGAGCGGTTCCGGGGCGCACTGCGGCCGGTGCGCTGAACGTCCCGCGTGTGATCATGCTGTGACCGTTGTTTTTAGAGAAAGATCACGATGAAGCGCAAAGGCACCGGCCCGGACGGCCTGGTGATCGTCGACAAGCCGGAGGGCATCACCTCGCACGGGGTGGTCGCCAAGCTGCGGTGGCTGGCCGGGACGCGGAAGGTCGGCCACGCCGGCACCCTCGACCCGATGGCCACCGGCGTGCTGGTGATCGGGGTCGAGCGGGCCACCCGGCTGCTCGGCCACCTGATGCTCACCGCCAAGACGTACGAGGCGACGATCCGCCTGGGGCAGACCACGATCACCGACGACCGCGAGGGCGAGGTCACCTCCTCCACCCCGGCGGACGGGGTCGAGCGGGCGGCGATCGACACCGGGATCGCGGCGCTGACCGGCGAGATCATGCAGGTGCCGTCCAAGGTCAGCGCGATCAAGATCGACGGCAAGCGGTCGTACGCGCGCGTGCGCGAGGGCGAGGACTTCGAGCTCGCGGCCCGGCCGACGACGATCCACTCCTTCACCGTGCACGAGCAGCGCGCGGCGGTCGCCGAGGACGGCACGCCGGTGATCGACCTGGACGTGACCGTCGAGTGCTCCTCCGGCACCTACATCCGGGCGCTGGCCCGGGACCTCGGCGCCGGGCTCGGCGTCGGCGGGCACCTGACGGCGCTGCGGCGCACCAAGGTGGGGCCGTACTCGGTGGAGTCGGCGCGGACCCTGGAGCAGCTCGAGGCTGCGGTCACCGGCGGCTCCGCCGCGGGGCTCGAGGTGATGCCGATCGCGGAGGCGGCGGCGGCGGCCTTCCCGCGCTGGGACCTCGACGCCCCGCAGGCCGAGAAGCTGTCGCACGGCGCCCGGCTCAAGGCGCCCGGGCTGGGCGTGGACGGGCCGATCGCGGTGTTCGGGCCGGACGGGCGCTTCCTCGCGCTGGTCGAGGAGCAGGGCGGCCAGGCGAAGCCGGTGGCGGTCTTCGTCGGCTGAGGCCGTTCTCCAGGTGAAACCCCCGTCGGAGCTTTCCGGCGGGGGTTCATCCGTCCGTGGGAGCGCGCGAGGTGAACGCCGGTGGTGAGCGGCGCTTGGGCGGTCGGGGCGTCCCCGTGACGGGCAGGTCTCCGGGCGTCGGGCGAGGCACGGTTTCACGGGGGAGGACGGGCGCATGCCGGGATTCCTGGACGGCGACACGGCGGGCGATCCGGGGCGGTACCTGCTGCGGATCCGCGACCTCAACGGGCGGCTGCACGGCTTAGGGTTCGTCGCCGACCCGCAGGGCACCGTGCTCACCGCCCACGAGTGCGTCGCGGGCCTGGACCGGGTAGTCCTGCACACCCCCGGCGGGCAGACCCGGGTGCTCGGCCCGGACAGCGTGCTGCCGCTGCCGGCGCACGGGCTGGCCCTGCTGCGCACCGACGCGGTCGGCGGGCTGCCGGTGCCGCCGCTGCCGGTCGCCGCCGCGGGCGCCGGGTGCGCGGTGCTGCTGCCCGCGCTCGCGGGCGAGGACGGCCGGGCGGTGGCGCTGCGCTGCGGCGTGCTCGGCGTGACGGGCGCGGGGTACGACGCCCCGGACCGCGTCCACCTGCTG
>NZ_JBFBDY010000405.1:0-5751 GCF_040683475.1 Kitasatospora sp. NPDC093558
ACCGAGCCCGTCCCCGCCGGCCCCCGCGTGGCCGACCCCGGCGCCGCAGATCCGCTTCCACGTGCCGGCCGGCGCGCCCCTGGCGGCTGCCCCCGTGCATCACCACAGCGCCAAGCCCACCACCACGATGCTGATCGTGACCGTGCCCGCGGTGCTCGCGGCGGCGATGCTGCGTTCGGGCGGTGGCCGCGGCGGTGGCCGAGGCCGGTCGAGCGGCTCCTGACCGCAGCTCCCGGACGACCCCGGGGCCCGGACCGCTCGCGTCCGGGCCCGACCCCGACATTCCTCGTCACCGATCAGTGCCAGAGACAGCAGAGCCAGAGAAAGGAGTCCCCATGGACGAGTGGGTGGCGTTGGCCATCGCCATGGCGGCGGCGTGTGCCGTCGTCGTGGCGGTGGTCGTGCTACGGCACCGCCGGGTGGGCACCCAGAAGCACGACGAGACCCCGGACGTCATCGACTACATCACGATGATGATCGGCGTGGTGTACGCGATCGTCCTCGGCCTCGCCATCGCGGGGGTCTGGGAGGCGCGCGGCACGGCCCAGGACGACGTGTTCCGCGAGGCCCAGTCGCTCCAGGAGGTGAGCGACCGGGCGGTGGTCTACCCGGCCGAGGTCCGCGACAAGCTCCGGGCCGACGTGGACGCCTACGTGTCGTACGTCGTGAAGGTCGAGTGGGACTACATGCGCGACCACGGGAACATCTCCGACAAGGGGACCGAGCTGCTGGCCCAGGTGCGCGCGGACGTCGCCACCCGGCCGCCGACGACCGAGCTGGAGGCGCAGTCCTACCAGCCGATCATGGACCGGATCGCCCAGGCCTCCGACGCCCGCAACGCCCGCGGGCAGAACGCCGAGCCGACGATGCCCGGGGTCGTCTGGTTCGGCCTGATCGCCGGCGCGCTGGTCACCTTCGGCATGCTGTTCGCGCTCCAGATCCGGCGCACGCCGCGGGAGTTGGTCCTGGCGGGCTGCTTCAGCGCGCTGATCGCCTTCCTGCTGTTCATGATCTGGGACTTCGACGACCCGTTCGGCGGGACCGTCCGCGTCACCACGCAGCCGTTCACCGACCTGTTCCCACAGCTGAACCTCGGCGGCGACTAGCCGGCGGCAAGGCGGCAAGGCGGCGCGAGCCCGGGGCCGTGCGGATCGGCGAGCGATCCGTACGGCCCCTCGTGCTGCCTGCCGGGCCGTCAGCGGAGGCTGCCGTCCATACTGTTCAGCAGTGTGCCGGACGCGTCGTCGTTCTCCAGGGAAAAGGCGAACATGCCGCCCAGCCCCTTGCTCTTGGCGTAGGCGCCGCGGGCCTGGACGGCCTGCGGGGTGTCGCCGGTCCAGAAGTTGGTGCCGTCGTAGACCCAGCTGCTCTCGGTGACCGGGTCCCAGTGGGTGTTCGCGGCGGTCGGGTTGAGCTCCTTCCAGGCGGCCAGGCCGGCCTCCTGGCTGAGCGGCTTGGCCGCGGTCGGCCCGGTCGCGCTCCGGTAGAGGCCGTAGGTGCTCCCGGCCGGGACGCCCGTCCAGCCGCGCCAGTAGAACGGGATGCCGAGGACCAGCTTGTTCGCCGGGAAGCCGCCGGGGATGCCGTACTCGGGCAGGCCCGCGGTGTACGCGGTGAGCATGGTGTCCACGTTGTACTTGCGGGCGCCGGGGGTGATCGGCGTGGTCGGGTCGGCCGGGCTGTCGTGCAGCGGGTCCTGGTGGTTGGTCGGGCCCTTGGCGTCCCAGGCGCCGTGCATGTCGTAGGACATGACGTCGGCGTAGTCGAGGTAGGCGCCGATCCGGTCGGTCTCCAGCTGGGCGATCTTGTCCTGGCCGCTGGGCAGGGCGGCGGTCAGCAGGAAGCGCTTGCCCTGGGCGGCGCCGAGGGCGTCCAGCTGGGTGCGGAACTCCTTGAGCAGCAGGGTGAAGTTCTGCTTGTCGGCGGGGGAGTAGTGGTTGCCGGTGTGGCCGCCGGCCGAGGCCGGGTACTCCCAGTCGAGGTCGACGCCGTCGAAGATGCCGGCCGCCGAGGCGGGGCCGCCGCCGGCGTCGCCGGCGACGCCGGTCGGCAGGTTGCCCTTGAGCGGCTGGTCCCAGCCGTCGGTGCTGCCGTCGACGCTGTTCGCGCCGCTGGTGTCGACGTTCTTCGGGTAGTACGCGTTCTCTTGAAGTTCTCTCCCGGCTGGAGCCGGGAGATTCCTGCCTACTTTGCGGCAGCGGGCTTGACGCGTTTCGCGCGCCTGACGACTGCCCTCCCGGCAGCCGGGACGACCACGATGCCGTGGCCTGTCCGGTACAGGTGCAGGATGTTCCGGGCGGCATTCAGGTCGGCGTTGCCCGACCAGCCGCAGCCGGCGTTCTTGCACACGAACAGGGCTTGCGTCTGCCGGCTGCCGGGCGTGGTGAACCCGCAGGCGTGGCAGCGCCGGGAGGTGTCCGGGGCCGGGACCTTGGCCAGGGTGCCACCGCACCGGGCAATCTTGTACGCCAGCATCGTGACCGTGCGGCTCCACGCTTCGGCGTGGATGGACCGGTTGAGTCCGGACTTCTGCGCGATGTTCCTGCCGGGTTCCCCGAGGGTGCCCCGGGCGGACTTGACCATGTTCGTGATCTGCAACTGCTCCACCACGACCGTGCCGTACTGCCCGGCGATGGCGGTGGTGGTCTTGTGCTGCCAGTCCTGGTGGCGTCGCTTGGCTCTCGCGCGCAACCGTGCGGCCTGGTCATAGGTCCTGCAAAGACGGCGGCTGGTTCGTTCACCGGGCGCGCGGTGCTGCCTGCGCTGCGCGCCGCGCTGCTCCAGCCGCAGGAGTTTGGCCTGCTCCTTCTCGGTCAGCCACGGTCCGTGGTACTGGTGGTTGCCGTCCGAGAGGGCGAGCGGCACGTTCACGCCCACGTCGATGCCGACCTCGGGTCCGGTGTGCGGCGTGGGTGCGGGCTCCACGGCCTGAACGCGGAAGGCGATGTGCCAGCCCAGAGCGTCCTTGACCAGACGCGCCCCGGTGATCCGGTTCCCGCTGTCGGCGCGCTTGCCCACGGGCAGGTCCCTGGTCCAGCGGGTGCCCGAACTGCCGCTTCTCCACCGCATTTCCACTCATCACGATCACCGTAACATTTCGGGCTATTTCACCGCGCTGGGCGGTGCCGGCACCTAACCGGCGGTGTCCACCCGCCGGACGCTTCCCGGAGGGCGCTTGCGCGGACCGGTAAGTTGACCGGTACCTCGCAGGCCCGCCGAACGGAGGACTCGCCATGGACAGCCAGGACTGGGACGACCGCTACGCCGCGAAGGAGCTGGTGTGGGGCGCCGATCCCAACCTGTGGGTCGTCCGCGAACTGACCGGCCACGCGCCCGGTCACGCCCTGGACGTCGCCGCCGGCGAGGGCCGCAACGCGATCTGGCTGGCCCGCCAGGGCTGGGACGTCACCGGTCTCGACTTCTCCGCGGTCGCCATCGAGCGCGCCGAACGGCTCACCGCCGAACTGCCCGACGAGGTCGCCGACCGGCTCACCTGGCGCCACGACGACGCCCGCACCTTCGACCCGCCGGCCGCCGGCTACGACCTCGTCCTGGTCGCCTACCTCCAGGTGCCCGCCCGCGACCGCCGGGCCTCGCTGCGCCGCGCGGCCGATGCCCTCGCGCCGGGCGGCACCCTGCTGGTGATCGGGCACCACCTGCGCAACCTCGCCGAGGGCGTCGGCGGGCCGCAGGACCCGCGGGTCCTGTACACCCCCGAGGACGTCCTCTCCGACGTCGCCGACCACGGCCTGACGACCGTCCGGGCGGAGAGCGTCCTGCGCCCGGTCGGCGGCGATCCCGGGCACCAGGGCCAGGACGGGGGCGGAGGCGGCGCCACCGCCGTCGACCTGCTGGTCCGCCTGGAGCGGGGTGCCGCGTGACCTCTCCGCTCTCCCGCCGCACCCTGCTCGCCGGCCTGACCGCGGCCGTGCCCGTGCTGCTCACCGGCTGCTCGTCGAACGCGAAGGACGCCAAGAAGGCGGCCAAGGCCGCGAACGCGAGCGCCGCCCGCGCGAGCGACCCGGGCGGCGACGCGTTCGTCATGATCATCCGGCACGGCGAGAAGCCGGACGGCAGCACGCCCGGCCTGGACGAGAACGGCAAGCACGACGGCAAGTCGCTCACCGAGCGCGGCTGGGCGCGCGCGAAGGCGCTGCCCAAGCTGTTCGACCCGCCCGCCGCCGGGCTCCGCAAGCCCGCCCGGATCTACGCCGCCACCGACCAGGGCCCGCTCGCCGGGGCGCACCGGATGCGGCAGACCGTCACCCCGCTGGGCGCCGCGCTCGGGCTGCAGGTCGACACGACGTACGCCGAGTCGCAGGAGACCGAGCTCGCCGCGGCGGTGCTGACGGGCGCCCAGCCGGTGCTCGTCAGCTGGGAGCACGGGCGCATCCCGCGGATCGTGGAGGCGCTCGGCGCGACCGGCAGCGGCGCGCCGGCGGTCTGGCCGGACCGCTTCGACCTCGTCTGGGTGTTCTCCCGGACGGCCGGCGGGCCGTGGACGTTCCAGGAGGTGCACCAGCACCTGCTGGACGGCGACTCCTGAGCGCCCGGGCGGACCGGCACCGGCTCTTCACCTTTCGTACACGCGCCTGAGGATACTTCAACTAGCGTGTGGCGCATGAGGATTCGTACGCTGATCGCCGCCTCGGCGGCCGCGCTGGTGCTGGTCGCCGGATGCAGCAGTTCCGGTTCGGAGGACGAGCCGGAGCCCGGCCGCACCACTGCCACCGGGGCGCCGCCCACCGGTGGCTCCGGCGAGCGCCGGGCCGACGGTGCCGAACTGCTGTACCGGGCGGGCGGGAAGAAGAGCGCGCAGAACCCCGCGTTCGCCCCGGACGGCGCCTCGGTGCTGGTCACCGAGTTCGCCGAGGGCTACAACAAGGGCGCCGCCGCGCTCGGCGTGCTGCCCCTGGAGGGCGGCGACCACACGCTGCGCAAGGTGGTGGAGGATCCGGACAAGGCCGCCGTCAACCTCCCCGGCACCAGCTGGAACGCCGCCGCCGACGCCTTCGCCTTCGCCACCGACCGGGACGGCGGCCACGACGAGGTCTGGACGATGAAGCCGGGCGGCACCCCCCAGCGGGTCACCCGGCACGACGACGACAGCGGCTTCAACGAGCCGAGCTTCTCCCCGGACGGCGAGTGGATCGTCTTCCAGCAGAGCTGGGAGCCCGAGCACGCCTCCGTCCACGGCGACAGCGCCGAGCAGGACTCGATCTGGAAGGTCCGCAAGAGCGGCGGCGCGCCCGTGCGGCTGGTCGACGGCAAGGGCACGAAGACCGACAACCGCCAGCCGAACTGGTCCCCCAAGGGCGACCGGATCGTCTTCCAGCGGCGCGACGCCGGCAGCGAGAGCTGGGCGCTGTGGACGGTCGGCGCGGACGGCAGCGGGCTGCGCAAGGTCACCAGCTCGCCGGGGGAGCACACCGACGCGACGTGGTCGCCGGACGGCCGCCACCTGGTGTTCTCGTCGAACTTCGGCAACCTGGAGAACGCGCAGATCTTCGTGGTGGCCGCGGACGGCGGCGAGCCCGTCCGGGTGACCAGGAACGACGGCGCCTACGACGGAGCGCCGAGCTGGTCCCCGGACGGGAAGTGGATCGCCTTCGAGTCGTCGCCGGGCGGCGAGTCGAACCCGGCCGCGCTCTGGCGGATCCCGGCGCCGAAGCTGTGAACCGGGCTCCCGCTACTGCGTGGAGATCGTGACCACCGCGTACTGCACGACGGTCAGCGGCACGCTGACCGTCG
>NZ_JBFBDY010000406.1:0-5731 GCF_040683475.1 Kitasatospora sp. NPDC093558
GGCCGTCGCGCGTCCCGGGGGTGCGTCAGGACTGCGCGGTCCGCCGGCCGCGGACGAACGCGGTGGCACCGCCGCCGACGAGCAGCAGGCCTGCGGCGGTGGCCAGCAGCGGGGCCACCGGGGTGCCGGAGCCGGTCGCGGCGAGCACGCCGCCGCCCGGACCGCCGAGGCCGGAGGACGTCAGCGAGGCGCCACCGGCCGAGCCGGCGCCCGAACCCTGGCCGCCCGCCGCGGAGTTGGCGCCGGAGCCGGCGGTCGGGCCGGCCGGCGGGGCACTCGGGAGCTGGGCGTTCCGGTCGAACGCCAGCGTGGCGCTGACCGGGTCCAGGGCCGTCCCCGCCGGGTAGTTGGAGAACACCGGCACGCCCTCGGCGGTGAGCGTCGCCGGGACGGCGGAGAGCGTGACCACGCCGTTGACCGGGGTCAGGGCGGACGCGGGCACGTCGAGCTTGGCGATCCGGGCGGCCGTCAGCGAAGTCGCCTTACCGTCCTGGGACTTGCCGTTCACGTCGGCGGTCAGGAAGGCGCCGTCGCGGTCGATCGTCAGGCCGAACTTGGAGAGCGTGGTGTCGAGCGCGTAGCCGTCCTTGCCGGGGTGGGCGAGGAAGCGGACGGAGCCGGTGAAGCCGGCCGCGAGCGTGTGGTCGGCGGTGTTGTAGGCGCCGGTCGCGCCGCCGAAGCGGTAGTCGGACGCGCCGCCGCCGAACTCGACCTTGCCGGCGGCCATCGGGCTCGCGAGGTACGTGCGGAAGCTTTCCTTGACCGTCCAGTCGAGCGTCCCGTTGACGACCGGGAGCCGGCCGGCGGCGGGCGTGGCGGTACCGGTTCCGGTGCCGGTCGGCGTGGCGGTGGCGCTCGCGCTCGCGGACGGGGAGCGGGTGGCGCTCGGCGACTGCGTGGCGGACGGCGAGCCGGTGGCGGTCGGCGAACCGGTGGCGGTCGGGGAGGCCGTCGCGCTCGACGTGGACGTGGCCGACGGCGAGGCGGTGGGCTGCCCGGTGGGCGAGACGGTCGCGGTCGCGGTCGGCGTACCCGTCGCGGTCGGAGACGGCTTCGCCGGGCTCTGCTTCAGCAGCAGCGACAGCGGGTCCATCTCCGTCCCCGCCTGGTAGAAGCCGGCGAAGGCCTTGGCGCCCTGCTCGGTCAGCTTGGCGGCGGCCGGCGCGCCGTCGGTGGTGTCCCGCGCGACGGTGAACGTCACCAGCGGCACGTCCTGGCGCCGGGTGACCTCGGTGGCGCCCATCGACTCCTTGGACGCGGTGTCGGCGGTGAGCGTGCCGGTCGTCCCCGAGGTGGTGATCCGCAGGTCGCTGAGGGCGACGTCCAGCGCGCCGTGGTGCGCGGTGAAGCGGACCCCGCCGGTGAAGGACGAGCTGAGCGCGTGCGTCGAGAGGTCGTACGTGGCGCTCCCGAGGCCGAAGTGGAAGCTACCGTCGGCGTTGGCGGTGGCGCCGCCGGTCAGCTCGATCGCGCCGCCCTGGGAGGCCGGGCCGGTGACGTAGCCGCGGAAGCTGCTCTTCACGCCCCAGTCCAGCGCGCCGGTGTCGTACGGGACGCCGCCGGGGCCGCCCGCGCCGAAGGCGAGTGCGGGGGCGCCGAGGGCGGTCAGACCGAGGCCGGTGGTGACTGCGGCCAGCGCTGCCAGCCGGGTGCGGTTGCGGGACATGGTGGTGAACTCCGTTCGGGGGACGGGGACGGGGAGGTCGGGAAAAGGGCGTCAGGCGGCCCGACGGCGGCGCCGGAGGAGCACCCCGCCGGTCGCCGCGAGCGCGGCCACCAGCACCGCACCGCCGGCCACGGCCGCCACCGGGACGCCGTCCGAGGAGGACGACGAGGCGACGGGCGCGGCGCCGGGGCTCGCAGAGGCGCTCGCGGTGGCGCTCGGCGCGGCGGCCGGGGCGCTGCCGAGCTCCGGCAGCGGGGGCAGCGCGGCGGCCGGGTCGAGGGCGACGGCGAAGCTCAGCGGGTCCATGTCGGTGCCGGCCGGGTAGAGGCCGCCGAAGGCCTTGGCACCCGTCTCGGTGAGCTTGAGCGGCAGCTCGGCGGCCTTCAGCAGGCCGCCCTCGGGCTTGAGGCCGGCCGGGTCGAAGACGGCCAGTTCGGCGCCGGTGAGCTGCTGGACGGCGCCGTCCGGCGTGCGTCCCGAGACGTCGGCGAGGAGGCGGCCGCGGCCACCGGCCACGGTGACGCCGGGGTTGGCGAGGGTGAGGTCGAGGCCGGGGCCCTCGCCCGTCCGCAGGCCGGTGAAGCGGACCGTGCCGGTGAAGGCGGCGGTGAGGTCGCCGGTGGCGGGGTCGTACGTGCCCTTGGCCGGGGTCCAGCGGTAGAACGCTCCGCCGTCCGCGGCGCCGGCGCCGAGCTCCCAACGGCCCTGGGCGATCGCGCCGGTGACATAGTCGCGGAAGGTGCGGCGCACGCCCCAGTCGAGGGCGCCGTTCGCGAACTCGGTACGGACGGGGGCCTGGGTGGTGGCTTGGGCAGTCGGCTCGGCGGCCGTCGGGGTCGGCGCGGCACTCGGCGCAGGGGCCGCGGAAGTCGCCTGCGCGGCGGGCAGGTTGACCGACAGGGCGACCGGGTCGAGGGCCGTCCCGGCGGTGTAGAAGCCACCGAAGGCCTTCGCCCCGGCGTCGGTCAGGGTGGCCGGCACGCCGGTGAGCGTCAGCGTCCCGGCCGCGCCGCGCAGGTCGACGCCGGCCAGCGACAGGTCGGCGACCTTGGCCTGGCTGGCGCTGCTCACCTGGCCGGTCTCCCGGGACTTGCTGCTGACGTCGGCGTACAGCCCGGCCGCGCCGCCCTGGACGGCCCGGAAGGTGACCCGTCCGAGGCTCAGGTCGAGCGCGTCGGCGCCGTTCTCCCGGTGCCCGGTGAACCGGACCCCGCCGGAGAAGGCCGCGGTGAGCGCGCCGCTCGCCGGGTCGTACGTGCCGTTCGCGGAGTGGAACCGGAAGGTGCTGCCGCCGACCGTGGCCGCACCCCCGGTCAGCGCCCAACTCCCCTTGGCGACGGGCCCGGTGACGTACGTCAGGAAGGACTGCTTGATGCCCCAGTCGAGCCGTCCGCCGGAGACCCGGCCCTCGGCGGCCGCGGCCGGCCCGGGTGACAGGCCGAACGCCACGAGGACGGCGAGGACGGCCGGCAGGGCGGCGGCCGGACGGCGGAGCCGACGGGACAGAGGCACGGCGGATCACTCCTGGCGCGACAGCGGGGACGGATGGGGACGGGCGGGACGGGCGAGGACACGGCAAGGAGAGGGCGCGGCGCAGCACCGACCCCCTTGCGAAACTCAGGTAAGGCTAACCTAATATAGGAGTCAAGAGCCCCGCCGCCCAGCCCTCCCCACCGAGCCGGACAGGGCGGCAACTCCCAGCGAAGGGAAGCGCGTTGAGCAGCAGTACGATCCGATCCCGGACGGCCCGCTGGCCCGTCCTCCTGCTGCTCCTCCTCGGCCCGCTGCTCGCGCTCACCGCCTGCGGCCCCGGCCCGGGAGCGGCCACGACCGCTGCCACCCGGGCCGCCGACGCCGTCGAACCGCTGCCCTCCGCGCCCGCCCCGCGGCTCCCCGCCACCGTCCCGTCCGCCGACGGCCGCCAGGTCACCGTCACCAGCGCCGACCGGATCATCCCGCTCAACGGCAGCCTCGCCGAGCTCGTCTTCAGCCTCGGCCTCGGCCCGAAGGTCGTCGCCCGGGACGTCTCCACGACGTTCTCGCAGGCCGCCGCGCTGCCGGTGATCACCCAGGCCCACGACGTCTCCGCCGAGGGCGTGCTGTCGCTGCACCCCACCGTCGTCCTCGCCGACCGCTCGACCGGCCCCGCCGAGGCCGTCGCGCAGATCCGCGCGGCCGGCGTCCCGCTGGTCGTCCTGGACGACGCCAAGCAGCTCGCCGACGTCGGCCCGCGCATCGACACCGTCGCCGCCGCGCTCGGGGTCCCGGACGCCGGTGCGCAGCTGAAGGAGCGCACCGAGCAGCGCATCGGCGAGGCCAGGGCGGCACTGCCGGCCACCGGCCGGCAGCCCAAGGTCGCCTTCCTCTACCTGCGCGGCAGCGCCTCCGTCTACCTGCTCGGCGGCCCGGCCTCCGGCGCCGCCTCGCTGATCGAGGCGGTCGGCGGCGAGGACGCGGGCAAGGCCGCCGGGCTCACCGGCGACTTCACCCCGCTGACCAGCGAGGCCCTGGTCAAGGCCGCGCCGGACGCGATCCTGGTGATGAGCAAGGGCCTGGACTCCGTCGGCGGCGTCGACGGCCTGCTCAAGCTGCCCGGCGTCGCCCAGACCCCGGCCGGGCTCGACCGCCGGATCGTCTCCGTCGAGGACGGCCAGTTGCTGAGCTACGGCCCGCGCACCCCGCAGGTGCTGCGCGAGATCGCCGCCCAGCTCTACCCGGCGGGCGCCAAGTGAGCACCGCCATGGGCGAGGTGGCGGCGCCCCTGCCCCGCCCGCGCAGCCGCGCCACGCTCCTCACCGCCGCGCTCGCCGCCGCGCTCGTCCTGTGCGCCCTGCTCGCGGCCGGGATCGGCGCCTACCGCATCCCGCTCGGCGACGTCCTCGCCTCCGCCGCCCACCGGACCGGCCTCGGCGGGCACGCCCTCGACCGCGTCCCCGAGTCGGTGCTGTGGAACGTGCGGCTGCCCCGCGTCGTGCTCGCCCTGCTGGTCGGCGGCTCGCTGGGCTGCGCGGGCGCGCTGATGCAGGGCGTGTTCGGCAACCCGCTCGCCGAGCCCGCCGTCATCGGCGTCTCCTCCGGCGGCGCGGTCGGCGCGGTGGCCTGCATCGTGCTCGGCCTGGACGCCCTCGGCAGCTGGACGGTCACCGCGTCCGCCTTCGCGAGCGGCCTGCTGACGGTCTTCGCGGTGTACGCGCTGTCGCGCAGCGGCGGGCGCACCGAGGTGGTGACGCTGATCCTCACCGGCGTCGCGGTGAACGCCTTCTGCGGCGCGCTGATCGGCCTGTTCCTGTTCGCCGCCGACTCCGCCGCGATCAGCCAGGTCACGTTCTGGCAGCTCGGCTCGCTCGCCCAGGCCACGTGGGGCAAGGTGCTCGCCGTCCTGCCGTTCGCCGTCGTCGGCCTGGCCGTCGCCCCGCTGTACGCGCGGCGGCTGGACCTGCTCGCCCTCGGCGAGCGCCCGGCCCGCCACCTCGGCGTGGACGTCGAGCGGATGCGGCTCGTGCTGGTCACCGTCGTCGCGCTGCTGACCGCCGCGGCCGTCGCGGTCAGCGGGATCATCGGTTTCGTCGGGCTGGTCGTCCCGCACCTGCTGCGGATGGTCGCCGGGCCCGGCCACCGGTTCCTGCTGCCCGCCTCCGCGCTCGGCGGCGCTCTGGTGCTGGTCGCCGCGGACCTCGCCGCGCGGACCGTCGCCGAGCCGGCCGAACTGCCGCTCGGCGTCCTCACCGCGCTGATCGGCAGCCCGTTCTTCTTCTGGCTGCTGCGCCGCACCCGGACCAAGCAGGGAGGCTGGGCATGAGGCTGCGGACGAACCGCGAGGTGCCCGAACGGCCCCTGCCCGGTGCCGAGTTGCTGACGGCCGAGGGCGTCCGGCTGACGGTCGGCGGGCGGGAGCTGCTGGCCGGCGCGTCGGTCCGGGTGGCCGCCGGGGAGGTGGTCGCGCTGCTCGGCCCGAACGGCGCGGGCAAGTCCACGCTGCTGTCCGTCCTCGCCGGGGACGTCGTGCCGAGCGCCGGTGAGGTCCTCCTCCACGGCCGCGAGCTCGGCGGCTACGGCGCCGCCGAG
>NZ_JBFBDY010000407.1:0-5721 GCF_040683475.1 Kitasatospora sp. NPDC093558
CGATCGCCCCGGCGATCGGGTGCTCGGAGGCGTGCTCCACGGCGCCGGCCAGGCGCAGCGCCTCGGCCTCGGTGACGCCGTCGGCGGTGTGCACGGCGACGAGCGCCATGCGGCCGGTGGTGACGGTGCCGGTCTTGTCGAGGACGACGGTGTCGACCCTGCGCGTTGTCTCCAGCACCTCCGGGCCCTTGATCAGGATGCCGAGCTGGGCGCCGCGGCCGGTGCCGACCATGAGGGCGGTCGGGGTGGCGAGGCCGAGGGCGCAGGGGCAGGCGATGATCAGCACGGCGACGGCGGCCGTGAACGCCTGGGTCGGGCTGTCGGTGGCGAGGAGCCGGCCGACCAGGGTGGCGAGCGCGATGAGCACGACGACCGGGACGAAGACGGCGGAGATCCGGTCGGCGAGGCGCTGGGCGGCGGCCTTGCCGTTCTGCGCGTCCTCCACCAGCTTGGCCATCCGGGCGAGTTGGGTGTCCGCGCCGACCCGGGTGGCCTCGACGACGAGCCGGCCGCCCGCGTTGACGGTGGCGCCGGCGACGGCGTCGCCGACGGCGACCTCGACCGGGACGGACTCGCCGGTGAGCATCGAGGCGTCCACGGCGGAGGTGCCCTCGACGACGAAGCCGTCGGTGGCGATCTTCTCGCCGGGGCGGACCACGAACCGGGTGCCGACGGTCAGCCGGTCCACCGGCAGGCGCACCTCGCCCACCCGTCGCCCACCACCACCCTTGTCCGAGGACGCTTCGCGTCCGCCCCCCTCGACGAGCACCGCCACGTCCTTGGCGCCGAGGTCCAGCAGCGCGTGCAGGGCGGCGCCGGCCCGTCGCTTGGAGCGGGCCTCCAGGTGGCGGCCGAGCAGGATCAGCACGGTGACGGCGGCGGCCGTCTCCAGGTACAGAGCGGACGAGGGATCGGTGTCGCCGATCGACAGCGAGAACGCGTGCCGCATGCCCGGCATCCCGGCGTGGCCCCAGAACAGGGCCCAGACCGACCAGCCGAAGGCGGCCAGGGTGCCGAGCGAGACGAGGGTGTCCATGGTCGCGGCGCCGTGCTTGAGGTTCGTCCACGCGGCGCGGTGGAACGGCAGGCCGCCGTGGACCACGACCGGGCCGGTGAGGGCGAAGGCCAGCCACTGCCAGTTGGTGAACTGGAGGGCCGGGACCATCGACAGCAGCACCACGGGGACGGTGAGGGCGGCGGAGATCCGCAGCCGTTCGAGCAGCGGGTCCGCGGGCGGCGCGGGCGCGGCGGCGGAGGCCCCGGCGGGCTCCGGCTCGGCGGCCACCGGGGGCGGCGGGAGCTCGGCGGTGTAGCCGGTGCGCTCGACGGTGGCGATCAGGTCCTCGACCGAGACGCCGGGGCCGTAGTCGACCCGGGCCTTCTCGGTGGCGTAGTTGACGGTGGCCTCGACGCCGTCCATCCGGTTGAGCTTCTTCTCGATCCGGGCGGCGCAGGCGGCGCAGGTCATCCCGCCGATCGACAGCTCGACCCGGTCCCGGACGTGCTCCCCGGCGGCCTGCTCCCCGGCAGCGGTCGTCGCGCCCTCCAGGCCGGGTGCCGTCGTACTCATGCTGCTCCTAGAGCCGGTGGGTGCGATGAGGGGGGTGGGACGGGCGGCGGGCCCACTGCCCGGGCCCGCCGCGCCGGACGGGTTCAGGCGCTGCGGCTGACCAGCTCGTAGCCGGCCTCGTCGACGGCCGCGCGGACCTGCTCGTCGTCCAACGGGGCGGCGGAGGAGACGGTCACGGTGCCGGCCTTGGCGTCGGCGGCCACCCCGGTGACACCGGTGAGGGCGGACAGCTCCTCGCTGATCGCGTTCTCGCAGTGGCCGCAGCTCATGCCGGTCACGGTGTAGGTGATGGTGCTGGACATCCGGGCCTCCGGGAGGTCTGTGCGGCCCCGGGCGGCGCCCGGGTTCTCACGCTCATAACACCATACCCCTCAGGGGTATTCCACGGAGGGGTGGCGTGACGCGGATCGCACCGCCGTACGGGTGGCTCACACCGGGGCGGACGGGAACTGGGCCGGGATCGGTGCCGCCCGTTCCCGGCGGACCGGCAATCTCAGCCACAGCAGTCCACCCAAGGAGACCACGACCAGGCCCGCCGTGTCGTAGAAGGTGTACCGGTGGACTTGTTCGGTGGTGGGGTCCCGTATGTAGTCGAGGTCGGCGGCTCTGGTCGCACTGTATGGCAAATGGGGCTTTTCGGTACGGTTCGTCCGGATCTCCGGGCGATCGGGGCGGGCCGGTCGCCAGGGCTCCGGTGGGCGGATGGGTGAGCGCCTTGATCGTCCGATATGTTCGATATGTGTTCCCGATCCGCCGCGCCCAGTCGCCCGCGGCCGCCGGGCTGCCACCGGACCGGCAGCGCGACGCCCTCCTGGCCACGGACCTCCAGGACGTCCCGTTCTGGCGGCGGGCAGCCCCGGCGGTCGCCGCGATCGTCGTGGTCTCGCTGGCCGATCTGCTCTCCGGCAAGGACCGCTACCTCGCGCCGCTGATGACCGTCGTCCCCGTGATCGCCGCGCTGACGCTCAAGCCCGGCGAGCTGTTCGCGGTCTGCGCGGTCGGGCTGCTCGCGGTGTTCGGGCTCAGCCGCTACGACGAGGTCGTCAACATCAACGACGCGCGCTTCGTGTACGGGGCGATGGTCAGCTACGTCGTGCTGACGCTGTTCTCCGCCTGGGTCGCCAAGATCAGGATGCGGCGCGCGGCGGCGTTCGCGGCCGTCAGCTCCGTCGCCGAGGCCGCCCAGCGGGCGATCCTGCGGCTGCCGGGGCCGGTCGTCGGACCGCTGCGGCTCGCGGTGCGCTACGTGTCGGCGGCGGACGCCTCACGCATCGGCGGGGACCTCTACTCGGTGCTGGAGACCCCGCACGGCACCCGGGTCGCGGTCGGGGACGTCCGGGGGAAGGGGCTCGCGGCCGTGCAGACGGCGGCGGTCGTGCTCGGCGCGTTCCGCGAGGCCGCGTACGACGAGACCGGGCTGCGGGGCGTCGCGGCGCGGATCGAGGCGAGCGTCGAGCGGCACGTGCCGGACGGGGAGTTCACGACGGCGCTGTTCGTCGAGTTCCGCACGTCCGGGGTGATCGAACTGCTGCAGTACGGGCACGTGCCGCCGATCCGGGTCGACGGGGAGGGCAAGGCGCAGGTGCTGGACTCGCCGGACCCGTGGGTGCCGCTCGGGCTCGGGCGGCTCGCGGCGGGGGAGCCGGTCAGCTGGGGGCAGGAGTTCGGAGTGGACGACGTCCTGGTGCTGTTCACCGACGGGGTGATCGAGGCGCGGCACCGCAAGAGCGGGGAGTTCTATCCGCTGGCCGAGCGGGTCGGGGCGCTCGTCCGGGGGGCCGCGCGCTCGGCGGGGGAACTGGAGGCGGCGGTGGAGCGGGTGTACGCGGACCTGCTGGCGCACACGGGCGGGAAGCTCGGCGACGACGCCCTGCTGCTGTTGATCACTCGGACGGACGACTGAGACGGGCGCGACGGCTGGGGGCTCGCCGCCGCGCCTGCGCCCGGCTAGCCCGTCGTGACGTCGGCCAGGGCGCGGAAGACCAGGGCCGTCGAGGTGGCGCCCGGGTCCTGGTGGCCCTTGCTGCGTTCGCCGAGGTAGGAGGCGCGGCCCTTGCGGGCCTGCAGCGGGACGGTGGCGTGGGCGCCCTGTTCGGCGGCGTCGGCGGCCGCCGCGGCGGCCTCGGGGAGGGCGGCGCCCGCGGCTGCGGCGGCGCGGAAGGCGGCCACGGCCGGGGTGTAGGCGTCGACGATGGTCTTGTCGCCCGGTTCGGCCTTGCCGAGGGCGCGGACGGCGTCGAGGCCGGCCGCGAGGGCCTCGGCGAGGGCGGCCGGAGCGGCGGGGCCCGGCAGGGCGGCGCCGATCGCGCGGAAGGCCTTGCCGTAGAGGGGGCCGGAGGCGCCGCCGACCTTGGAGATCAGCGTGGTGCCGGTCTTGGTGAGCACGGCGCCGGGGCCGGCCGGCGGGAGGCCGTCGAGGGCGGCGAGTACGGCGGCGAATCCGCGCTGGAGGTTGCTGCCGTGGTCGCCGTCGCCGATCGCGGAGTCCAGCTCGGTGAGCCGGCCCTGCTCCTTCTCGACGGCGGCGGCGATCGCGCGGATCCAGGCCTCGGCCAGCGGGGTGTCGAAGTCCACGTGCGTCTCCTCGTTCAGGACTCTCGTTCAGGACTCAGGCCCGCTTGAGGGCGGGGGTGTCGACGGGGGCGTCCCAGAGGTCCAGCAGCTGTCCGTCGGCCTTGGTGAGGGTGAGCGAGAAGCCCGCCATGTCGAGGCTGGTGACGTAGTTGCCGACGAGGCTGCGGGCCACCGTGATGCCGTGCCCGGCGAGCCGGGCGGCGACCTCGCCGTACATGACGTACAGCTCCAGCAGCGGGGTGCCGCCGAGGCCGTTGAGCAGGGCGATGACCTCGTCGCCGGGGGCGAGGTGGTGGTCGGCGAGGATCGTCTCGACGACCTCGGCGGCCAGGGCGCGGGCCGGGCGCAGCTTCTCGCGGCGGCGGCCGGGCTCGCCGTGGATGCCGACGCCGACCTCGATCTCGTCCTCGGGCAGGTCGAAGCCGGGCTTGCCGACGGCCGGGACGGTGGCCGCGGTGAGCGCGATCGCGAACGAGCGGGAGGCGGCGTTGACGCGCTCGCCGAGGGCGGCGACGTCGTCGAGCGGGGCGCCGCGTTCGGCGAGCGCGCCGGCGGTCTTCTCGACGATGACGGTCGCGCCGGTGCCGCGGCGTCCGGCCGTCCAGGTGGAGTCCTCGACCGCGACGTCGTCGTCGACGAGGACGGTGCGGACCTCGACGCCCTCCTCGGCGGCGAGTTCGGCGGCGAGCTCGAAGTTCATGACGTCGCCGGTGTAGTTCTTCACGACGAAGACGACGCCCGCGCCGGAGTCGACGGCCTTGGCGGCGGCGAGCATCTGGTCGGGTACGGGGGAGGTGAACACCTCGCCGGGGCAGGCGGCGTCGAGCATGCCGGGGCCGACGTAGCCGGCGTGCAGCGGTTCGTGGCCGGAGCCGCCGCCGGAGATCAGCGCGACCTTCGGCGCGCCGGGGCGGGCGGCCCGGGTGACCACGCGGTTGGCGATGTCCACCGTCAACTCGGGGTGGGCGGCGGCGAATCCGGTCAGCGCGTCCTCCAGGACGCTCTCCGGGGTGTTGATCAGCTTCTTCAACGCTCTTCGCTCCCTTGGTGAGGACGCTACCGCCGTGGACGCTGCTGCCCCGACGCTACGCCAGCCGGGGGCGGATCGGCACGGGATGCGACGCGCGCGGCCCGCGTCGGCCTCCACGAGCGGTTCCCGGAGAGGTTCCCGGAGCGACGCGGCGGGCCGTAGGGTCGGGGGCATGACCGAACACGTGGGTATCGTCCTGGTCTCGCACAGTGCCCAACTCGCCGCCGGACTGCGGGAGCTGCTCGGCGAGCTGGCCCCGGACGGGGTGCGGGTGGTGGTCGCCGCCGGGACGGAGGACGGCGGGCTCGGCACCAGCTACGACCTGATCGCCCGCGCCGTCGGCGAGGCGGACGGCGGGGCGGGCGTGGTCGTGCTGCCCGACCTCGGGAGCTCGGTGCTGACCGCGGTGACCGTGCTGGAGGACGAGCCGCGGCCGGGCGTGCGGCTGGTGGACGCGCCGTTCGTGGAGGGCGCGGTGGCCGCCGCGGTGACCGCCACGTCCGGGGCGGGGCTGGCCGCGGTGGTCGCGGCGGGCGAGGAGGCGCGC
>NZ_JBFBDY010000408.1:0-5712 GCF_040683475.1 Kitasatospora sp. NPDC093558
CAGCACCCCGCCGGCGAGGGCGAGTCCGGCCCACCACACCACGCAGGCCGCGGCGGCGGTGCGCGCCGAGCGGGGGCGGTCGGGGCCGGCCTGGAGGTCGGCGATGGCGGGCAGGTACCAGACGCAGCCGGACGCGGTGAGGGCGGCCGTGCCGAGCGCGAGGACGGTGTGGGACATGCCGGACCTTCCTTGGTGCTTCAGCCGGGGGCGAGTTGGGTGCGGGCGGGGACGGCGGTCAGGGGTGCACGCGGTTCAGCGCCGCGGCGCGTCGTACTTCGCCGGGGTCACGCCGGCCAGGTGCCTGGCCGGTTCACCGGTGTTCTCCAGGACGTCCAGCGCCGCGATGTCCGGGTGGTGGAGGTCGAAGGCCGGCGATTCGGAGCGGATCCGGGGCAGGGAGAGGAAGTTGTGCCGCGGCGGCGGGCACGGGGTGGCCCACTCCAGCGAGCGCCCGTAGCCCCACGGGTCGTCCTCGGTGACGCGTTCGCCGTACTTGGCGGTCCGCCACACGTTGTAGAGGAACGGCAGGATGGAGAGCCCGAGCAGGAACGAGCCGATCGTCGACACGGTGTTGAGCGTGGTGAAGCCGTCCGAGGCGAGGTAGTCGGCGTAGCGGCGGGGCATGCCCTCGGCGCCGAGCCAGTGCTGGACGAGGAACGTCGCGTGGAAGCCGACGGTCAGGGTCCAGAAGCAGATCCGCCCGAGCCGTTCGTCGAGCTTCTTGCCGGTCATCTTGGGCCACCAGAAGTGGAAGCCCGCCATCATCGCGTACACGACGGTCCCGAACAGCGTGTAGTGGAAGTGCGCGACGACGAAGTACGAGTCGGAGACGTGGAAGTCGATCGGCGGGGCCGCGAGGAGGACGCCCGTCAGTCCGCCGAAGAGGAAGGTCACGAGGAAGCCGACCGTCCAGAGCATCGGCGTCTCGAAGCTCAGCGACCCTTTCCACATCGTGCCGACCCAGTTGAAGAACTTCACCCCGGTCGGCACGGCGATGAGGAAGGTCATGAACGAGAAGAACGGCAGCAGCACCTGCCCGGTGACGTACATGTGGTGCGCCCAGACCGTCACCGAGAGCCCGGCGATGGCGACGGTGGCCGCGATCAGGCCCGCGTAGCCGAACATCGGCTTGCGGCTGAACACCGGGATGATCTCGGAGATGATCCCGAAGAACGGCAGCGCCAGGATGTACACCTCGGGGTGGCCGAAGAACCAGAAGAGGTGCTGCCAGAGCATCGCCCCGCCGTTGGTCGGGTCGAAGACGTGCGAGCCGAACTTGCGGTCGCATTCGAGCGCGAGCAGCGCGGCGGCGAGGACGGGGAAGACTAGCAGGACCAGGACGGAGGTGAGCAGCACGTTCCAGCAGAAGATCGACATCCGGAACATGGTCAGGCCGGGCGCGCGCATGCAGATGATCGTGGTGATGAAGTTGACCGCGCCGAGGATGCTGCCGAAGCCGGAGAGCGTCACGCCCATGATCCACATGTCGGCGCCGACGCCCGGGGAGTGGACGGCGTCGGACAGCGGCGCGTAGAGGAACCAGCCGAAGGAGGCGGCGCCCTGCGGGGTCGCGAAGCCGGCCGCGGCGATCAGCGAGCCGAACATGAACAGCCAGTAGGCGAGCATGTTCAGGCGTGGGAAGGCGACGTCCGGGGCGCCGATCTGCAGCGGCATGATCCAGTTGGCGAAGCCGGTGAACAGCGGCATCGCGAAGAGCAGCAGCATCACCGAACCGTGCATGGTGAACGCCTGGTTGAACTGCTCGTTGGAGAGGATCTGCGTGCCGGGCCGGGCGAGTTCGGCGCGCATGACCAGCGCGAGGACGCCACCGATCAGGAAGAACGAGAACGCCGACACCAGATACATGGTGCCGATCGTCTTGTGGTCGGTGGTGGTCAGCAGCCGGACCACGGCCGAGCCGGGCCTCCTTGCCACAACCGCCGTGGCCGGTGCGGCAGTTGGCGGCGGCTGCGGCGGCGTGGTGTCGCCCTGTGCCTCGATGGCGCTCAAGGGACGCGCTCCTTCGGAACGTCGTGCGAATGGGATGGCGATCCATGATCGGAACACACCACCCGCGCCCCCTAGGGCCGTTGGGCCCGGCCGCCCGGGGCCCCTGGGCCCGCATTCCCGGCCCCCTGCCGGGACCCCTGGCCGAACCCCGCCGCTTGCCCTGCCGCACCGTCAGCCCCGGACGTTCAGCCGCCGCATCCGCAGCCGGTAGACGGTGGGGTGAACGAGCCGCCCGCACAGCATGTCCGAGACGACCTCGGTGTCCGGCGGGAGTCCGTCCCGGTACAGGCGCTGCACGAACGCCTTGAGCTCCCGGTGGTCCTCGGTGCTGAACAGCACCTCCCACGGCCCGGCGGTGGCCTCGACCGCCGCCCGCGCCTCGCCCTGGCGGCGCAGCTCGTCCTCCTGCTTGCGCCGCCGGTTCCGTTGCCCAGGCATCCGAATCAGCCCGCCAGCCGGACGAGTTCGCCGCGCTCCAGCGCTGCGTACACGGTGCCGTCCGGCCCGACCGCGATCCCGTGCGGCTCGGGGGCCGATCCGGGCAGCGGGTACGCGTCGTAGCTGCCGTCCGGGTCGAGCACGCCGATCCGCCCGGCGGCCCACTCGGTGAACCAGAGCCGGCCGGCGGCGTCGGCGGCGATCGCGTGCGGCCGGGCCGTCCGGTCGGGCAGCGGGAACTCCGTCACGCGACCGTCCACCGCAATCCGTCCGACCAGCCCGCCGCCGATGCCGACGTACCAGAGGGCGCCGTCCGCGCCCGCCGTGATCCCGACCGGCGCGGTGCCCCCGCTCGGCAGCCGGTGCAGGGCGACCTCGCCGTCGACGCCGACGCGGGCGACGGCGTCCGCCTGGTTGAGCGTGCACCAGAGCGCCCCGTCCGGGCCCGCCGTGATCATCGACGGGAAGGCGCCCGCGAGCGGCAGCGGAAACTCCGTCACGTCGCCGTCCACGGTGATCCGCCCGATCCGGCCGGCGTTCATCTCGGTGAACCAGAGCGCGCCGTCGGGCCCGGCGGCGATCCCGTACGGCCCGGCCTCCGCTGTCGGCACGGCGTACGAGGAGACGCGCCCGTCGGTCCCGATCCGCCCGATCCGGTGATCGCGCATCCGGGTGAACCACAGCGCCCCGTCCGGCCCCGGCGTGATCACCGCAGGCCCACACCCGCTCGCCCCGAGCCCGTACCGCCCGAGCGTCCCGTCCGGCGCCAGCCGTCCGATCTCCCCCGCGTGCACGAGCGTGAACCACACGCCCCCGTCCGGCCCCGTCGCGACGCCGTACGGCCCGTCCTCCGGACCCGCGACCTCGAACCGTTCCACCACGCGCTGCGGCATCCGCACCCCCCGAATCTCTATTGCGACTTCCGTCGCATTAGCATCCTCGCACCTCCCGACCGCCCCCGGCAACCGGGTTTCGGCGGTACCCCCTTTCGTGAAGACCGGGCAGCCCGTCGCCTACTGCTGAGTCACCGTGCGCCGCGCCTCGCGGGGGCCGGGCACGCCGCGCAGGACGGAGACGATGCCCGCGCCCGCCGCGCACAGCGGCACCGCGAGCAGCGCGCCGAGGATCCCGGCGACCCCGGAGCCGGCCACCACCGCGACCATGATCGTGGCCGGGTGCAGCTCCACCGTCCGGCTCTGGATGACGGGCTGGAGGATGTTGCCCTCGATCATCTGCACCGTCAGCACCACCCCCAGCGCCCACAGCGCCGTCCCGAGCCCGCCGTCCGCGAGCGCGACCAGCACCGCCACCGTCCCGGACAGGAACGCCCCGACGAACGGGATGTAGGCGCCCATGAACACCAGCGCGCCCAGCCCCGGCGCGCCCGGCACCCCGAGGGCCACCAGGCCGATCGTGATGAAGCCCGCGTCGATCAGCGCGATCAGCGTCGTCCCGCGCATGAAGCCCGCCATCGCGTCGAAGGCCCGCTCCGCGCAGGCGACGACGGTCTCGCCGCCGCGCCCCGGCAGGTAGGAGCGGATCGCGTCGCCGGTGCGGTGGCCGTCGCGCAGGAAGAAGAACACCAGGGCCAGCGCCAGCACCCCGCCGGTGAGCAGCTGGGTGAGCAGCCCGAGCCCGGAGAGCACCCCGTTGGTGAGCGCGGAGACGAGTGAATTCGTCTCGCCCTTTGCGTTGTTGAGCGCGTGCTGGATCTTCTCGCCGAACGGCCCGAGCCAGTCCGCGAGCCGCTGCCCGGCGTGCTGGAGCGAGGTGGCGATCTGCGGGGCGCTGTGCACCAGCGAGTTGACCAGCAGCGCGATCACCCCGCCGACGGCCGCGACCAGCACGACGCAGGTCAGCGCCGCCGCCAGGCTGCGCCCGACGCCCCGCCGGACCAGCCAGGGCACCACCGGGTGGAGCAGCGAGGCCCCGAGCAGCGCCAGCACGAACGGCACGGTCGCCGCGCGCAGCTCGACCAGCGCGAAGACCACCAGCGAGGCGACGGCGATCAGCAGGATGACCGCCGCCGACCACGCCGCCGCCCGCCGCATCGCGGGCGGCAGCATCAGGTACGGTCTGCGGTGGTCCGGCGCACCGCCGGACGGGGGCTCCACGGACACGGGACCTCCGGGTCGTCACATCAGTGCGAACCGACCCATCCCATCAGAGGATCAGCCGAATTGCCCGTTGTGCACCCTTTCAACCCGTTTCACGCACCCCGCTACCCGGCGTCCTCGAAGCGGACGGACCCGCTGCCGCCCCCGAAAGCCGCCACCCGCTCGGCTTCGGCCTCCGCCGCCCGCCGGTCGGCCCGGCGCAGCGGCGCGAACGGGCGGACGACGACGTCCTGCGCGCCCGTCAGCTGCCACGTCCCGGCGACGACGCCGTCCACGAGGAGGGTGGGGTGCACGAGCCCGTTCTGCGTCATGACCCGGCCCTTGTGCTCGTCGGCCAGCACTCGGGTGCGGTCGGCGTGGGAGAGCAGCAGGTTGTCGAAGGGTGCGAGCAGCCGGACGGGCGCCGGGGTGGCCGGGTCCGGCCGGGGCGCGTCCGGGAGGTCGTAGAGGACGCGGCCCTGTTCGTCGCGGTCGGTGTACAGCTGTGGGGCGAGCCGTTTGAGCACCGGCCCGAGCCGGCTGAGCCCGCACCACTTCTGGAGGTCGGCGGCGGTGGCGGGGCCGAAGGCGGCGAGGTAGCGCAGGGCGAGGTCGTCGAGCGAGGGCGCGGGGTCGAGCGGGCGGCCGAGCCAGGCCTCGGCGGTGGTGTGGGCGGCGGCGCCGCCGCGGCCCCAGATCCCCCGCGGCGGCACCTGGACGAGCGGCAGGAGGCAGCGCGCGGCCTGGGCGAGGTCGTTCGGGTCGTGGTCCGGGCGGGAGGCGGCGAGCAGCGGGCCGAGCTCCTGGAAGGTGCGCGGCCGTTCCTCGACCAGCTCCCTGGCCTCGACGCCGAGCGCGACGAGGTCGACCCCGGCGAGCCGCTTGCCGTGGTTGGTGCGGAAGGCCTGGTCCAGCATCGGCTGGAGGAGCGGGCGCAGCGTCAGGCAGTCCTCGGCGGTGACGAGGTGGATGGTGCCGCGCTGGAGCGCGATCCGGACGACGGCGCGCTCCTCGATCAGCGTGGTGAGCTGCTCGGGCGTGAAGCCGTCGATCCGGGAGAGCAGGCCGAGGTAGGGCGGCTGCGGCGCGGCCTGGGCCTGGAGCCCGACCAGGTGGCGGACCACCTCGGCGGCGTCGGCGCCGCGGGCGAGCGCGGACTCGACGGAGG
>NZ_JBFBDY010000409.1:0-5710 GCF_040683475.1 Kitasatospora sp. NPDC093558
TCCAGCCCAGGTACTGGTTGCCGTCGAGGGAGTGCCCGTGGCCGACCTGGGCGGTGTCCGGGTCCCGCGCGCGGGCTCGGTGGCCGGAGGTCGCGACGGCGACGGAGACCACCGCGCCCGCGAGCTGTCGGGATCTGGGCATGCGTAGGCGCATGGGGGCTCCAAGGTGGGGCTTGGGGATTTGAACGTTCAAACACTCATAAACGAACGTGATCGAACGCGGCGGTGACAGGAAACGCCACGGGCGCCCGCCCGTCAAGGCCTGGTGCCCGACGAACTCCGCGCCGATACCGGCTCGTTATCCGGCCCTGCACGCCTCTTGAGCCGGATCGGGGTGAGCCACTAGCCTGCGCCTGCTCCTGTTGAAATCTGAGAGCGAGTGGTGATTTCCGACACAACTCAACATATTTCAACAGGAATCGCTCTGGCCTCCACCCGACCCCCCACCCGCCCCCACCTAGGAGCACCCATGCGCCTGCGCCCGTGCCTGTGCACCTTCGGCGCCGCCGCCCTCGCCCTCGCGCTGACGGGCTGTTCGGCCGACCCGCCCGGCCCCGCGGCGCACGGACGGCTCACGATCACCTTCCTGCAGAAGCAGGGCGACCAGGGCTACTTCGTCGACGAGGCGGCCGGCGCCAAGGCCAAGGCCGCCGAACTCGGCGTCGACCTCACCGTCGTCAACCTCGGCAACGACGCGAACAAGACGGTCAGCGAGGTCCAGTCGGCCATCGCCCGCAAGAGCAACGGGCTGATCGTCGTCGTGCCGGACCCGGCCGTCGGCCCGCAGGTCGTGCAGACCGCCAAGGACGCCGGCGTCGCCCTGCTCACCTCCGACGACCAGATCTGCGCCACCGGCCCCGCGCCCGCCTCCTGCGGCAAGGGCGACCTCGTCGCCCGGGTCGGCTTCTCCGGCGAGCAGATGGGCGGCGAGGTCGGCAAGCGCGCCGCCGCCGAGTTCAAGAAGGCCGGCTGGAACCCCGCCGACACCCGGATCATCTCCGCCTGGAAGCAGGACGTCACCGTGTGCGGCGACCGCATCAAGGGCGCCAAGGCCGCCTTCGCCGCCGCCGGCGGGGCCGACGTCAAGAGCATCGACGTCGCCACCGACAACACCCCCACCGGCGCCCAGGACAAGACCGCCGCCACCCTCACCGCCAACCCCGGCGTCAAGCACTGGGTGGTCTGGGGCTGCAACGACGAGAACGTCCAGGGCTCCGTCACCGCCCTGCAGAACGCCGGCGTCAGCCCCGACGACATCGACGGCGTCGGCCTCGGCGCCTACCTCGCCTGCAAGGACTGGACCGGCGGCAAGCCCTCCGGCATGAAGGCCGCCCTGTTCATCAACGGCAAGGACGTCGGCGCGCTGGCCGTCCAGACCATGGTCGACAAGCTCAAGAACGGCAAGGACTTCCCCTCCGAGGCCTTCGCCCCGACCACCATGGTCGACGCCTCGACCTGGCAGAGCACCGGCATGACCTGCAGCTGACGCCCTTCTCCCGAAAACCCCCAGCACCTCCAGCGAGGCACGCATGACCGCACCCGAGTCCCCACCCGGCTCCGGGCCCTCCCCCAGGCCCGCCCAGGGCCTGGTCGCCGAGAACGTCGGCAAGACCTTCGGCAGCGTCCGGGCGCTGCACGGCGTCACCGTCGACTTCCCGCCCGGCCGGGTCACCGCCCTGATGGGCGAGAACGGCGCCGGCAAGTCGACCCTGCTGCGCATCCTGAGCGGCGACCACCGCCCCACCGAAGGGCGGGTCCTGCTCGACGGCGCGCCGCTCGACCTCTCCTCCCCCACCGACGCGCGCCGCGCGGGCATCCGGATCATCCCGCAGGAGCCGGAGATCATCCCGCACGTGTCGGTCGCCGAGAACGTCTACGCCGGCAGCCTCCCGCGCAAGTCGGGCCGCCGGCTCGACCGCGCCGAGCTGCGCCGTCGGATCACCGCCGACCTGGCCGAACTCGGCTTCGACCAGGTCCTCGACCCGGACCTCCTCGGCTCCGAACTCACCCCCGCGCAACGCCAGTTGGTCGAGATCATGCGCGCGCTCACCGGCTCCGTGCCGCCCCGGGCGATCGCCTTCGACGAGCCCACCTCCTCGCTCTCCGAGCACGAGGTGGAGGCCCTGTTCGCGCTGATCGGCCGGCTGCGCGACCGCGGCATCGCGGTGATCTACGTGTCGCACCGGATGAAGGAGATCTTCCGGCTCGCCGACCGGATCGCCGTCCTGCGCGACGGCGGCCTCACCGGCGTCCTGCCCGCCGACGGGACAAACGAGCGCGAGCTCGTGCGGCTCATGGTCGGCCGCGACCTCGCCGGCCTGTTCGTCCGCCAGGACGTCGCCACCGACCGGGTCGTGCTCGACGTGCGGGGCCTGAGCACCGACGACGTCCACGACGTCAGCCTCCGGGTGCGCGCCGGGGAAGTCGTCGCCCTCGCCGGGCTCATCGGCGCCGGCCGCTCCGAACTGGCCCTCGCCCTCGCCGGGGACGCACCGATCCGCTCCGGCGAGGTCCTCCTCGGCGGCACCGCGCTGCGCCTGCGCTCCCCCAAGGACGCGATCCGCGCGGGCCTCGGGCTCGCCCCCGAGGAGCGCAAGGCGCAGGCGCTCTTCCTGCACCGCACCATCCGCGACAACACCTCGCTGGTCAGCCTCGACCGGCTGCGCCGGCGGCGGTTCGTGCGGCGCGGCGCCGAGAAGCAGCTGGCCCAGGAGTACGCGGACCGGCTGCGGGTCCGCGCCCCCTCGATCGAGACCGAGGTCCGCACGCTCTCCGGCGGCAACCAGCAGAAGGTCGTGCTCGCCCGCTGGCTGGCCCGCCGCCCCGAGCTGCTGATCCTCGACGAGCCGACGCGCGGCGTCGACATCGGCGCCAAGGCGGAGATCTACCAGATCATCGCCGACCTCGCCCGCGACGGCGTCGCCGTCCTGGTGATCTCCTCCGAGCTGCCCGAGGTCCTCGGCCTGGCCGACCGGATCCTGGTCATGCAGAGCGGCCGGATCACCGGCGAGCTCGGCCGCGCCGAGGCCTCCGAGGAGGCGATCCTCGCCCTCGCCATGACGGAGGACCTCGGCCCCTCCGGCACCACCGACCCCACCACCGGAGTTGCCCGATGACCACCTCCTCCGCCACCGCCGACCAGCGGCCGCAGGTCCCCCCGGGGCCGACCCGGCCGAGCGGCGCGCGGGCCGTGCTCGGCGCCGTCGGTGGCCAGAACCTCATCCTGCTGCTGGCCCTGATCGCCGTGCTCGCGCTGTTCGGCTCGCTCGACCTCAACTACCTGGGCTGGCAGAACATCCAGGTGATCGCCGAGGCGGTGACGATCGCCGGGCTGCTCGCCGTTGTCCAGACCGTGGTGATCATCTGCGGCGGCCTGGACATCTCGGTCGGCTCCCAGGCGGGCCTCGCCTCGGTGGTCAGCGCGATGGTGTTCACGTCCACCGGTTCCAGCGCGCTGCTCGGCATCGGCACGGCCGTGCTGGCGGGCGCCGCCGTCGGGCTGCTCAACGGCGTCGTGATCATCTACGGCCGGGTCAACCCGACCATCGCCACCCTGGCCGGGCTCGCCGCCTACAAGGGCGTCGCCCAGCTGATCTCGGACGGCCGCGCCCAGGGCTACGTCCTCGGCGACCCGCTGTTCGTCTTCCTCAGCCGGGGCAAGATCGCCGGGCTGCCGACCATGGTGTGGATCCTCATCCTGGTCGCCGCCGCCGTCCACGTCCTGCTCACCTACACCGACATCGGCCGCAACATCTACGCCCTCGGCGGCAACCCCACCGCCGCCCGGCTGGCCGGCATCGACCTCAACAAGTACCTGCTCTCGGAGTACGCGCTCACCGGCATGGTCGCGGCCGTCGCCGGCGTCCTGCTCACCGCCCGCACCGGCTCGGGCCAGCCCACCTCCGGCAGCGAGGGCCTGGAGCTCCAGGCCATCACCGCGGCCGCGCTCGGCGGGTGCGCGCTCAAGGGCGGCAAGGGCGGCATCGCCGGGACGCTCCTGGCCGTCGCCCTGCTCGGCGCGCTGCAGAACGGGCTCTCCGTCCAGGGCATCAACTCCTTCTGGCAGAACGTCGCCCAGGGGCTCCTCCTCGTCGTAGCCGTCGTCATCCAGCAGCGGCGCGGGCGCGAACGGGCCGTCGGCCTGCCCGCCTGAGCCGGACTCCCCGCCCACCCCAAAGCGGCCGCCTCCGTCCCCCACCGGAGGCGGCCTCCGCACGCCGGGGTGCCGAGACCTGCGGCGATCGGCGGCCGGCATCCCTTAGGGTCGGCCAATGGCCAAGTACTTCGACGTTCACCCCGAGTCCCCCCAGCCGCGCACCATCGGCACCGTGGCCGACAGCCTCCGCGCCGGAGCCCTCATCGCGTACCCGACCGACTCCTGCTTCGCCCTGGGCTGCCGGCTGGACAACCGCGACGGGCTCGAACGGATCCGGACGATCCGGCGGCTCGACGAGCGCCACCACTTCACCCTGATGTGCGAGGACTTCGCGCAGCTGGGGCAGTTCGTCCAGCTCGACAACAACGTCTTCCGCGCCGTCAAGGCGGCGACGCCCGGCGGCTACACCTTCATCCTCCCGGCCACCAAGGAGGTGCCGCGCCGCCTGCTGCACCCGAAGAAGAAGACGGTGGGCGTGCGGATCCCCGACCACGTCGTCACCCGGGCCCTGCTCGCCGAGCTCGGCGAACCCCTGGTCTCCAGCACCCTGGTGCTCCCCGGCGAGGACGAGCCGATGACGCAGGGCTGGGAGATCAAGGAGCGGCTCGACCACGTGCTGGACGCCGTGGTGGACTCGGGCGACTGCGGCACGGAACCGACGACGGTCGTGGACTTCTCGAGCGGCGAGCCGGAGATCGTCCGGCGGGGGGCCGGGGACCCGAGCCGCTTCGAGTGAGCCCGCAGCGTCAGGAGGCGTGCTCCACGTACTCGATGACGACGCCGCCCGGGTGCCGGACGGTGGCGTTGCGGCCGGTCGGGACCTCGTTGGGGCCGGAGAGGAGCTCGCCGCCGTGGGCGGCGAGGAAGTCCGGCAGGCCGTCCAGGGTGTCGACGAGCACGGTGCTCTGGACGTCCCGGAAGGGCGCGAGGGCTTCGTCGGAGCCCGCGACGAGCAGGAAGCCGGCGATCCCGGCCACCTCCACCCCGGCGTACGGGAAGCGCAAGCCCACCTCCTGACCGGTGAGTGCGCGCAGGGCCGGCAGGGCGCGGTCCAGGTCGTCGACGTACAGGCGGGCCAGAGTGCTCAGTGCCTTCACGGCGGTCCCCCAACGGGTCGTATGGGTCATTTCGACATTCTCGAATTGTCGAACCGAGCCGTCATACTAGACCGCGCCCACCGCCGAGAGGAACCCCATGCGGACCCTGCCCCAGCCCCAGGCCGAGGACTTCGGCCTCGCCACCGTGCTGCACGCCCTCGGCGACCCGGTCCGGCTGGAGCTGGTCCGGCGGCTGGCCGCCGAGGGCGAGACCACGTGCGGCCCCGAGGGCCTCGACGTCCCGCGCTCGACCCTGTCGAACCACTGGCGCATCCTCCGCGAGGCCGGGGTCATCAGCGTCCGCACCAGCGGCAAGACCCGCCTCGTCACCCTTCGCAAGGAGGAGGTCGACGCGCGCTTCCCGCACCTCATGGACGCGGTGCTCGGCGACCACGGCTGACCCGGCGCCGCGCCGGCCGTCAGGCCGTCAGGCCGCCGCCCGCGCGGTACCGCCGGC
>NZ_JBFBDY010000410.1:0-5709 GCF_040683475.1 Kitasatospora sp. NPDC093558
CCCGGCCGCGGGGTGGGCGGCCGGGCGGCGGGTCTCAGGAGGCGGCGGCCTCGGCCTGGGAGTAGAGCGTCGCGATCGTGTGGTCGAAGTAGGCGCTGTAGGACACGTCGTCGGTGTCCCCGCCCTGCTGGTAGCCGCCGATGGTGCCGACCACGTCACCGGTCGCGGTGTTGATCCACGGGCCGCCGCTGGTGCCGGCCGGGTAGCTCGGGCAGCTGATGACGCGCTGGTACGAGGCCTGCTTGTCCGTGGTGTTGGTGCACAGGCTCGGGGAATCGGAGTCCGCCGGGTAGCCGTAGAGGCGGACGGTGGCGCCGAACGGCTCGTCGGTGCCCAGGCGGTTGGCGCCGACCACGTCCTCGACCTTGCGGCCGTTGCTGGGGGCCGTCTCCAGGATCGCGAAGTCCTCGTCCACGTCGCCCTTCTGGGACCAGCCGGTGGTGGTGTGGATCGCGGTCACCTGCCACGTGCCGTACGGCGCGGTGCCGTCGCGGTAGCCGGGTGCGAAGACGACGCCGTCGGTGCTGGTGAGGCAGTGCGCGGCGGTCAGCAGGAGGTTGCCGGTGGCGCTGTGCACCACGCTCGCGGTGCAGAAGTGGTTGCCGGCCGCGACGGAGCCGGTGAACAGCGCGCCGACGGTGGACGATTCGGAGGTCGCCGGGGCGGCCGCGGTGCTGCCGAGGTTCGGCGCGCGGGTCCCGGGGGCCTTCGTCGGGGTGGGCGCCTCGGTGGGCGTCGGCGACGCGGTGGACGTCGGGGTGTCGCCCGACTCCGTCGGGGTGCCCGACGGCGTGGGCTCGGCGAGCGGCGACGTCGACGCGGGCGCGGGCGCGGCTGTGGGTGCGGCGGCGGACGGCGACTCGGGCGCCGCCGCGCTCGGGGAGGTGCGGGTCGGGCTGCTGGCGGCCGTCGCCTCGGACGGGCTCAGCGAGTGCATGCCCGTCACGACGGCGGCCACCGTGACCGCCGACAGCGCGGTGAGCAGGGTCGGAGCCAGGAATCTGCGTCGCGGGGTCGTGCGGCGATGCTGGCCCATGCGAGTCTCTCCTGCCCGGGAGGCGGCGTTGTCCGGTCATTGACTATGACGCCTCCGGCTCGAAAAGTTGTTACCCGCGACTTGGATCTCCATGAGAAAAGCCGTCATCCGGCGGTGGTTGACACGGGCTCCTCGGCTCCGGCTCCTCGGCTCCGGTGGGCGCGCAGCACGGCGGTGCCTGCCCGATCCCCGGACGGTGGCCGGGGGTCGGGCAGGCACCGAGGTGACTGCGAGGCCTTGCGAAACTTTCAGGTGGCCCGCTGGCGCTCCGCCGGGGAGATCGCCCCCGCCTTGGCGCTCGGCCGGCCGTCCACGACGCCGGCGGCCTGCGCCCCGGCCGCCTCGGCCTCGGCGCCGCCCGGGACGGCCGTCGCCTCACCGGGGGCCGGCCGGTGGTCGATCATCAGGAACGCGACCAGCGCGGCCAGCATGAGCACGCCCATCGCCACCCAGGTGGCGACCGCGTAGCCGTGCACCGCGCCCTGCGCCTTGACCAGCGGACTCGCCCCGAGCCGGCTGGCCAGGTAGGTGGCGGTGGCACTCGCCGCGATGGTGTTCAGCAGCGCCGTACCGACGGAACCGCCCACCTGCTGGGCCGAGTTGATGGTGGCCGACGCGGCACCGGCCTCGTTCGGGGCGACCCCCAGGGTGGCCAGGCTCATCGACGGCATGAACACCAGGCCCATGCCGAAGCCGAGCAGCAGCTGGGCGGGCAGCACCATGCCGGCCCACGGGCTGTCCACCTTCATCTGGGTCAGCCAGGCCATGCCGCCCGCGGCGAGCAGCAGACCGGGCGCGATCAGGTTGCGGGACGGCACCCTGGTCATCATCCGGGCCGCGAAGCCGGTCGAGCTGGTGATGATCGCGGCCGTCATCGGCAGGAAGGAGACGCCGGACATGACCGGCGAGAAGTGCTTGATCACCTGCAGGTAGTAGGTCAGGAACAGGAACAGGCCGAACATGCCGACCATGGCCAGGCCGACCGAGAGCGCGGCGCCGCCCCGGTTGCGCTCGGCGACGATGTGTACGGGCAGCAGCGCGTGGTCGGTGCGCTTCTCGACCAGGACGAAGAGGGCCAGCAGCGCGACGCCGAGCAGCAGCGAGCCGATGACCAGCCCGTCTGCCCAGCCCCGGGTCACGGCCTCGGAGGTGCCGAAGACGATGGCGAGCAGGCCGGTGCAGCCGAGCAGCGCGCCTGGCAGGTCGAGCTTGATGCGGCGGCCCTTGGCCACGTGGTCGCGCTGGAGCACGGAGTAGGCCGCGAGGGCGGCGCCGATGGCGATCGGGGTGTTCACGAACAGGCACCAGCGCCAGTTCAGGTACTCGGTCAGCAGGCCGCCGGTGATGAAGCCGATCGCGGCGCCGCTGCCGGCGATCGCGCCGAAGATCCCGAAGGCCGTACTGCGTTCCTTCGGGTTCGTGAACGTGGTGGAGAGCAGCCCCAGCGCGGACGGGGCGAGCAGGGCGCCGAACGCGCCCTGCAGGGCACGGGCGCCGAACAGCATGGCCGGCGAGGCCGCCGCGCCGCCGAGGGCGGAGGCGAGGGCGAAGCCCAGCAGGCCGACGGTGAAGACGCGCTTGCGGCCGAAGAGGTCGCCCAGTCGTCCGCCGAGCAGCAGCAGACCGCCGAAGGCGAGCGTGTAGGCGGTGATCACCCACTGCCGGTCCGCGTCCGAGATGCCCAGGGCCTTCTGGGCCGACGGCAGCGCGATGTTCACGATGGTGATGTCGAGGACGATCATGAGCTGGGCGACGGCGATGACCGCCAGCGCCCACCAGCGACGACTGTCCACTGCCTCATGACCGGTGGCGGGTTGCGCAGACACTGGTCGAGCCTTCCGGAGTCGTACGGAGAGGTCACGCAGTCGCCTTCCAGCCAAACGCGCACGCGGACGAATGGCAAGGAAAAACCTCACCAAATCGACCCATATCAGACCAATGGAATAAGAGGGGCCGGACGAAAGGACCAGGGGCTCCGAGACCTGCGGCCTACGTCCGGACCCAACGTCCGGGCCCCGGCTGGACCGGGGCCCGGCCGCCGCTACAGCGCCGACAGCTCCTCGACCAGGTCGTCCAGGCCCAGCGAGCCCTGCGACAGGGCCGCCATGTGCCAGGCCTTGAGGTCGAACTCCTCGCCGCGCGCCTCGTGCGCCGCCTTCGCCGCCGCCCGGCCGCGCAGCCAGGCGCGCTCGCCGAGCTTGTAGCCGATCGCCTGGCCCGGCATGCCCAGGTAGCGGACCAGCTCGCTGTCCAGGAAGTCGGAGGACAGGCCGCAGTACCGGCCGAAGAACTCGCGGGCGGCCTCCGGGCTCACCGGCTCGCCCGGCCGGTACGGGGACTCGGCGGGGAAGTCGAGGCCGACGTGCATGCCGATGTCGACGATGACCCGCAGCGCGCGCATCATCTGGGCGTTGAGGTAGCCCAGGCGGTGTCCCGGGTCGGTGAGGTAGCCGAGCTCGTCCATCAGGCGCTCGGCGTACAGCGCCCAGCCCTCCAGGTTGGCGCTCACGCCGCCGAGGCTGACCTGGTAGGTGGAGAGGCGGTCGGCGACGTAGTTCCACTGCGCGAGCTGCAGGTGGTGGCCGGGGACGCCCTCGTGGTACCAGGTCGAGACCAGGTCCCACACCGGGAAGCGCTCGCGGCCGAGCAGCGGCAGCCAGGTCCGTCCGGGGCGGGTGAAGTCCAGCGAGGGGGCCGTGTAGTACGGCGCGGCGGCGCTGCCGGGCGGGGCGATCATCGACTCGACGCGGGTGACCGGCTCGGCCAGGTCGAAGTGGGTGCCCTGGAGGTCGCGGATCGCCTGGTCCATCAGGCCCTGGAGGTACTCACGGGTGGCCTCGGCGCCGGTGATCCCCTCGCCGTCCGTCTCCAGCCACTTCATCGCCTCCATCGGGCCCGCGCCCGGGCGGACCTTCTCGGCCTCCGCCTCCATCTGCGCCAGCAGGTGGTGGAACTCGCTCCAGGCCCACCCGTAGGCCTCGTCCAGGTCCAGGTCGGAGCCGGTCCAGTAGCGGACCCAGCGGCCGTAGCGCTCGCGGCCCGCGGTGTCCGGGGCGGCGTCGGCGGCCGGGCCGTAGACGTCGCGCAGCCAGTCGCGCAGCTCGGCCAGCGCCCCGGCGGCGGCGACGGCGTGCGCCGACAGCTCCTCGCGCAGGGCCTCGGGCGCCTCCGCCACGAACTGCCCGAACCACCCGCCGGGGACATCCCCGGCCAGCCACTCGCCGAACTGCCCCACCACGGTGGCGACCTGGCGGGGGCCGGAGAGCAGACCACGCTCGATGCCGCCGGCCAGCGTCTCCCGGTACTGCGCCAGCGCCACCGGCACCCGGGCCAGGCGGCGGCCGACGACCGCCCACTGCTCCTCGGTCTCGGTGGCCATCAGGGTGAAGACGTCACGCACGTTGTGCACCGGCGAGCCCAGGTTGCGGACCGCGCGGTAGCCCTCCCCCGCGTCGTGGACGGCGAGTTCGGCGCTGAGGCGCTCGCGCAGCAGCCGGGCGCAGCGGCGCTCGGCCTCGTCCTCGGCGGCGCCGGCCCGCTCGGCGGCGGCGAGCCGGTCCAGGGTGCGGCGAGCGAGGTCGGCGACCGCCTCCGCGCCGGCCGGGGACAGGTCGGGCAGCCGGTCGTCCTCGGGGTTGAGTCCCAGGTAGACCGCGGTCAGCGGGTCGAGCTCGGCGAGGTCGCGGACGTAGCCGTCGGCGATGCGGCGCGGGGTGGTGCCGTCGGAGGTGATCAGTTCTTCAACCATTCGGACATCATTTCGCGGCACGGGCCGAATGCAACCCCCTTCCCCGGCGGTACGGGTGGCCTGTGGGTGGCCGGCGGCCCGCCGCGCGCCCGCAACATCCGTTCGGAACCGCCCGGCAAACAGCCGTTCGAGAACATCGGCGCGCGACAGGATCCGATCGCGGCGACGCCCATTACGCTGACGACCATGAGCGCCATGGATGCCAGCCCCACCACCGCATCCGGCCCGGCGGACCCGCAGGCCGACCCCGGCCCGCGCTCGCGCCGCGCCGGCTACCGGCGGCTGCCGGTCCAGCAGCGGCGCGAGCAACTGATCGCGGTGGCCCTGGAGCTGTTCGCCTCCCGGGCCCCCGAGGAGGTCGGCCTGGACGACGTCGCCGAGGCCGCCGGGGCGTCCCGCCCGCTCGTCTACCGCTACTTCGCGGGCGGCAAGCAGCAGCTGTACGAGGCCGCGCTGCGCACCGCCGCCGACGAGCTGACCAGCCGGTTCGCCGTCCCGCTCACCGGCACGCCGTCCGAGCAGCTGTCGGCCGTCCTGGACGGCTACTTCGCGTTCGTCGCCGAGCACGACGCCGGCTACTCGGCGCTGCTGCGCGGCGGTTCGGTGGTGGAGACGGCCCGCACCTCGGCGATCGTCGACGACGTCCGGCGGGCGGCGCTGCGGCGCACGCTGCGGCACCTGGGCGTCCGGGAGGCGGGTCCGCGGCTCACGCTGCTGGTGCGGTCGTGGATCGCGGTGGTCGAGGGGGCGTCGCTGAGCTGGCTGGACGAGGGGCGCGCGCTGCCGGTGGCCGAGCTGCGCGACTGGCTCGTCGACCAGTTCACGGCGATGGCGGCGGCGACGGCGCTGCACGATCCGCAGACGGCGCAGGTGCTGGCCGCACTGCTCGCGCTGGAGGGGCCGGACGCGCCGCGGGCCGAGCGGC
>NZ_JBFBDY010000411.1:0-5707 GCF_040683475.1 Kitasatospora sp. NPDC093558
CGGCGACCCGGCGCTCGCCCGGCACGCGCTGGCCGCCGCCGAGAGCGCGCTGCAGCTCCTCGGGCCCGCCCAACTGCCGTCCACCCGGCTGCTGTTCACCGTGCGCGTCGCCGACTGCCATGCGTGCGCGCACGACCCGCAGACCGCCGTCGCACTGCTCGGCCACACGCTGGAGGGCGCACCGGAGGCGGCTCTGCCGGCGCTCGTCGGGCACGAACTGCGGGGCCTGCGGGCGCGCTTGGCGGGCCATCGCCCGGTGGAGGCCCACCGGCTCGCGGAGCTGGCGGGGTCGTGAGGTGGGCCCGCCGGGGGCCTGACCGGCGCCTGTCGGGGGCCTGGCTGGGTCCTGACGAGGCGTGCCGGGGGCTGGCGGGATCTTGACGAAGGTAGGCGATCACGACACTCGTGGACGGGTCGCGGCACGGGCCAGGATGAGCACATCAGCCCGGACCACCACCCAGGAGTACCCGATGACCAGCGCCGTCCTCTCCGTCCCCGCCGCCGACCCGGCCGTCGCCGCCGCGCACTTCCTCTCCCGCCTCACCTTCGAGGCCGACGTCTCGGACGTGCGCGCCGACCTGCTGGCCGGCGTCCCGGGCCTGGTCGTCGTCGACTCGCGCAGCGAGGTCGCGTGGTCCCAGGGCCGCATCCCGGGCGCCCTGCACCTGCCGACCGCCCGCATCCCGGAGCTGGCCCCGCAGTTGGTCGACCGCGGGGCCACCGTCGTCACCTACTGCTGGGGCCCCGGCTGCAACGGCGCCACCCGGGCCGCCCTCGCCTTCGCCCGCCTCGGCTACCGCGTGAAGGAGATGCTCGGCGGCTTCGAGTACTGGGCCCGCGAGGGCTTCGCGTACGACACCGACCACGGCACCGAGCAGCGTCCGATCGACGATCTGACGGCCCCGCGCTCGGGCATCTCCTGCGCGTGCTGAGACTGCGCCTGCTGAGACCCGCAGGGCGGCGGCGGGCACGCGCGGTGCCCGCCGGGTCTGCGGATGGCGAGGACGCGCCGCCACTCGATCCCGACGCCGACGGCCGCCCTCCGCAGGGCGCGTCTCACCACGTCACTCACCACGTCACCGTCAGCCGGCGCGGGCTGCGGGTGCCGAACACGCGGCGCCACTCGATGGCTTCGACCGGCTCGGCCAGGGCCAGGCCCGGCAGCCGGCGGGCGAGCCGGTTGAGGGCCAGGCGCATCTCCGTCCTGGCCAGCCAGGCCCCCAGGCAGTGGTGCGGTCCGGCGCTGAAGGCGAGGGTCGGAGCCTCCAGGGGCTCGAAGAGCCCGTCGGACAGGCCGGTGGTGAAGACCTCAGGGTCCCGGGCGGCGCTCGCCCGGTCCACGATCACGATCGCGCCGGACGGGATGGAGACCCCGCCGACCACCATGTCCCGGACGGAGCGGCGCAGGGTGCCGAGCCCCTCGCCGAGCGGGATCGTGTGCACCATCCGGTCGGCCGCCGCCTGGGCCGCGTCCTCGTCGGTGAGCCGCGGCCAGGCGTCCGGGCGCTCGCCGAGGAGGTAGACCAGGGCGTTGCCCATGGTGGCGACGGCCGTCTCGTGGCCGCCGGCGATCAGTCCGCAGATCAGTTTGACCATGCGTTCCCCGGAGACCCCGCCCTGCTCGTCGGCGGCCGTGACCATGCGGCTGACCAGGTCCGTGCCGGGCCGTCGGCGCCGTTCCTCGCAGAGCCCGGCGGCGAAGGCGCAGAACTCGGCCAGGACGGCCCGGATCTCGCCGGGCGGGCGGGTGTGGTCGGCGAAGAGGTGGTCGGTCCAGTGCCGCAGGCGCTGCCGGTCGACGTCCTCGACGCCCATCAGCCGGCTGATCACGTCGACCGGCAGCGGCATGGTGAGGGAGGCGACGAGGTCGGCGGGCGGGCCGTGGCGGACCACGTCGTCGACGAGCCGCTCCACCGTCGCCGTCAGCCAGGGGAGCCACTCGGCCATGGCGCGGCGGGTGAAGGCCTGTTGCATGAGGGAGCGCAGCTGCCGGTGTTCCGGGCCGTCGATGTTGGTGATGAAGCCGGGGTCGCCCTCCAGGTTGGAGACGGAGCCGAGGGGCGGGGCGTCGGGTGCGAAGAGCGCGGCCCGGCCGAAGGCGGGGTCGGTGAGGACGTGCCGGACGTCGTGGTACCGGGTGACGAGCCAGGCGGGCGTGCCGTTGGCCAGCGGGGTGGGCCTGGGCGGGCCGAACTCGGCGGGTTTCGAGTGGTGCAGGGGCAGCAGCGTGCATTCCTCGACGGACATGGCGCCTCCGGTCTCGGTGTGCGGGGGATTCGTGGACAATCTGTCGGAGATCTGTCCGTTCCGTAGCGTGCACGATCGATCCGGAAGATCGTCAAGGGTGTTCCGGAATATTCCGCCATTCGTGTAATCCGCACGTCGAATCAGCTTCGTAGTGGGAGCCTCGGGCTAGCATCACTGGCGTTTCCGTTCGTTGGCCATCGAATAACCGAGGAGAGCGTGCTGTCTGCCATCGCACGTCTGGTCGGCCGTCCGCTTCCATCTCCGTCCGCTCACATATTCGGGGCGTGAGCCGTCATGCCGCGCTGGGCGGCGGCGATCGGTTTTTCTTAGGAATCGGATTTTCCCAGGACCGCATGTTCGTATCAAATCCGAATTTCTCCGTCCAGGAAATTCGTCCACGCGAACAGAACCCCCGGATTGGACCATGACCTCCTCGCCCCTCGACGTGCCCAGCGAACGGATCGCGATCACCGGGATCGGCTGCCGCCTGCCCGGCCACGCCAACGACCACCGGTCGTACTGGCGCAACCTGCTGGCGGGCCGGGACTGTCTCGTCCCGACGCCGGCCGACCGCTACGACGTCGCGTCGCTGGGCAGCGGGGACCGGGCCAAACCGGGGCGGCTGATCGGCGGCCGGGGCGGCTACATCGACGGCTTCGACACGTTCGACCCGGAGTTCTTCGGCATCAGCCCGCGCGAGGCCGCTTACATGGACCCGCAGCAGCGCAAGCTGCTGGAGGTCACCTGGGAGGCGCTGGAGGACGGCGGGCAGCGGCCGTCCGAGCTCGCGGGCCGGGACGTCGGGGTGTACGTCGGCGCGTTCACCCTGGACTACAAGATCCTCCAGTTCGCCGACCTCGGCTTCGAGACGCTCGCCGCGCACACCGCCACCGGCACCATGATGACGATGGTGTCGAACCGGATCTCGCACTGCTTCGACTTCCGCGGCCCCAGCGTCTCGATCGACACCGCGTGCAGCTCCTCCCTGGTCGCGGTGCACCTGGCCTGCCAGAGCCTGCTCCGCGGCGAGAGCGAACTCGCGCTGGCGGGCGGCACGTTGCTGCACATGGCGCCGCAGTACACGATCGGCGAGACGAAGGGCGGGTTCCTCTCGGCGGACGGCCGCTCGCGCGCGTTCGACGCCGCCGCCGACGGGTACGTGCGGGCCGAGGGCGTCGGCGTGGTGGTGCTCAGGCGGCTGTCGGACGCGCTGCGCGACGGCGACCCGGTGCACGCGGTGATCATCGGCAGCGGCGTCAACCAGGACGGCCGCACCAACGGCATCACCGTGCCGCGCGCCGACGCCCAGGTCACGCTGATCGAGCGGGTGTGCGCCGAGGCCGGGGTGCGGCCGGGCGGCCTGCAGTACGTCGAGGCGCACGGCACGTCGACCCCGGTCGGCGACCCGATCGAGGCGAACGCGCTCGGCCGGGTGCTCGCGGTCGGGCGGCGGCCGGGGGAGCGTTGCTACGTCGGCTCGGTCAAGACCAACATCGGGCACGCCGAGTCCGCGGCGGGCGTCGCGGGGCTGATCAAGACGGCGCTCGCGCTCGAGCACCGGAAGATCCCGCCGCACATCAACCTGGAGCGGCCGAACCCCGACATCGACCTGGGCGCGCTGCCGTTCGAGATCCCGCGCACCGTCGTCGACTGGCCCGCGCACGAGGGGCCGGCGCGGGCGGGGGTCAACTCCTTCGGCTTCGGCGGCACCAACGCGCACGTCCTGCTGGAGGAGCCGCCGCGGTACGAGGCCGTGCCGCCGCTTCCTGCGCCGCCGTGCACGGTGCTGCCGCTGAGCGCCCGCGACGCCGCCGCGCTGCCCGAGCTGGCCGCCGGCATCCGTCGCGAACTCGCCGACGGGGCCGACCTCGTGGACCTCGCGCACACCCTCGCGCACCGGCGCGAGCACCTGCCCGAGCGGCTCGCCGTCGCGTACTCCTCTCACGCGGACCTGGGCGAGGCGCTGGCCGCGTACGAGCGCGGCGAACCGCACCCCCGGGTGGTCCAGGGCCGCGCCCGGGAGCGCCGACAGCGGCGGCTGGCCTGGGTGTTCACCGGCATGGGCCCGCAGTGGTGGGCGATGGGCCGCGGACTGTACGAGAACGAGCCGGTCTACCGCGAGGCCGTCGACGCGTGCGACCGGGAGATCCGCGCGCAGGCCGGGTGGTCGCTGCTGGACGAACTCGCGCGTCCCGAGGGCGAGTCGAGGATGGCCGAGACCTGGCTCGCGCAGACCGCCAACTTCGCGCTCCAGGTGGGTCTTTCGGCGCTGTGGCGAAGCCGCGGCCTGCGGCCGGACGCGGTCGTCGGCCACAGCACCGGCGAGGTCGCGGCGTTCCACGAGGCCGGGGTGTACGACCTGGCCGACGCCGTCACGGTGGTGCTGCACCGCAGCCGCCTCCAGCACCGGCTCGCCGGGACGGGCACGATGCTCGCCGTCGGCCTGCCGGAGGCCGACGCGGAGCGGCGGATCCGTGCGCACCGCGACCGGGTGTCGCTGGCGGCCGTGAACGGGCCGAGCGCGGTGACCCTCGCGGGCGACGCCGAAGCGCTCGGCGCGCTCGCCGAGGAACTGCGGCAGGAGCGGGTGTTCGCCAAGTTCCTAGACGTCGAAGTCCCCTACCACAGCGTGCGGATGGACCCGATCCGCGAGGAGCTGCTGACGGCGCTCGCGGGCATCAAACCGCGCGAGGCGCAGGTGCCGCTCCAGCTGACCGCCGTCGAGGGCCGCGCCCTCGGGCCCGAGCTGGACGCCGCGTACTGGTGGCGCAACGTCCGCCGGCCGGTGCGCTTCAAGGCCGCCGTCGAGCGGATGGCCGAGGACGGGCTCACGCTGTTCCTGGAGATCGGCCCGCACCCGGTGCTCGGCCACGCGATCCGCGAGTGCCTGGCGGACGGCGACGCGGACGTGCGCGCCCTGCCGTCCCTCCGCCGCCGGGAGGACGAGCCGGAGCGCGTCGCCCGGACGCTCGCCGAGCTGCACACCCTCGGCGTCGAGCCGTCCTGGGCGGCCCTCCACCCGGCCGGCCGTCCGGTCCCGCTGCCCTGCTACCCGTGGCGGCGCGAGCGCTACTGGGCCGAGCCGAAGCCGGTCGAGCAGGTCAGGCTCGGCGCCTGCGACCACCCGCTGCTCGGCCGCCGCACCGCCGCCGCGCAGCCGACCTGGGAGAACGCGCTCGACGTCGAGAAGCTGCCGTACCTGTCCGACCACCGCATCGAGGGCAGCGCGGTGTTCCCGGCCGCGGGCTACCTGGAGATGGCGGCCCAGGCCGTCCGGGCGCTGACCGGCGGGACGGACGTGGTGCTCGCCGACGTCGACCTCGCGAGGGCGCTGGTGCTGTCCGACGCGGAGCCCACCAGGGCGCAGTTCTCCTTCGGCCCGGCGGACGGCCGGTTCACCGTCGCCTCGCTGCCCGCGAGCGGCGATCCGGTGGTGCACGCGAGCGGTCGCGTCCGCACC
>NZ_JBFBDY010000412.1:0-5691 GCF_040683475.1 Kitasatospora sp. NPDC093558
GGCGGGCCGCTGCGCAGGGCGCCGCCCGCCCGGCCGAAGGCGCGGCCGGCGCCGCCGTAGCGGCCGCGGGGCGTGGCCCTCGGCGCGCGGTGGGCGGTGGCGCCCGCCGTCCGGCCGGAGCCGAGCAGGGCGCGCAGCGGGGCGAGGGTGTCGTTGCTGACGTAGCCGGCCCAGACGAGGTCCCACAGGGCCTCGACGACCTCGGGTTCGGGGGTCTCGTCGCCGTCGGCGCGGAGCCGCTCGACCAGCTGGCGGAAGAACAGGCCGTAGCCGCCGGTGAGGGCCGTCATCAGGGCGCCGTGCAGCGGGGTGACGGCGGGCGGGACGGGCTCGGGGCGCAGCAGGTGGGCGTTCTCGGCCAGGTGGAGGCTGATCCAGCCGTCCTTGCCGGGCAGGGCGCCGGCGCCGCACCAGCCGAGCTCGCCGGCCGCCATCAGCTCGTCGAGCAGGCCGGGGGAGAAGTCGGCGAGGCGGGCCGGGAGGATCAGCTTCTCCAGGGCGGAGGCGGGCAGGGCGGTGCCCTGGAGCTGTTCGACCACCCGGAGCAGGCCGTCGGCGCCGCGCAGGCGGTGGCCGGCGAGGTGCTGCCACTGGGGGAGGAAGGCGGCCAGGGCGCGCGGCGGGACGGGCTCGACCTCCTGGCGCAGGGCGGCCAGGGAGCGGCGGCGCAGGCGGCGCAGGACCTCGGCGTCGCACCACTCGACGGTGGCGGTGTGGCCTTCAAGAGGTGCAGCGCGAAGCGCTTCCGAAGAAGGGTGGTGGCGGGCGGCGGGTGGGAGGAATTCGCCCTGGACGAGGCGGCCGGTGGCGGTGAGGCGGTGCAGGACGCCGGTGACGACGGCGGTGCCGAGGCCGAGGCGGGCGGCGGCCTCGGCGGCGGTGAACGGGCCGTGGGTGCGGGCGTGCCGGGCGAGGAGGTCGCCGAGGGGGTCCTTGACCGGTTCGGTGAAGGCCTCGGGGACGCCGACCGGCAGCGGGGTGCCGAGGGCGTCGCGCAGCCGTCCGGCGTCCTCGATGGCGGCCCAGCGCTGCTCGCCGGCGATCCGCACCTGGATGACCCGGCGGGCGGCCTCCAACTCCAGGGCCCAGAGCGGTTCGGCGCCGCGCGCGGTGAGCTCGGCCTCGCTGAGCGGGCCGAGCAGGCGCAGCGCGTCGGCGACGCCCTCGGCGTCCTTGATCCGGCGCTCGGGGGTGAGGCGCTGGAGCTCGGCCTCCAGCTCGGCGAGGACCTGCGGGTCGAGCAGTTCGCGCAGTTCGGCCTGGCCGAGGAGCTCGGAGAGCAGCCGGGAGTCGAGCGACAGGGCAGCGGCGCGGCGCTCGGCGAGCGGGGAGTCGCCCTCGTAGAGGAACTGGGCGACGTAGCCGAAGAGCAGGGAACGGGCGAACGGGGAGGGCTCGGGGGTGGTGACCTCGACCAGGCGGACGGCGCGGGATTCGAGGTCGCCCATCAGCTCGACCAGTCCTGGCACGTCGAAGACGTCCTGGAGGCACTCCCGGACGGCCTCCAGGACGATCGGGAAGGAGCCGTACTCGGAGGCGACTTCGAGGAGTTGGGCGGCGCGCTGGCGCTGCTGCCAGAGCGGTGTGCGGCGGCCGGGGTTGCGCCGGGGGAGCAGCAGGGCGCGTCCCGCGCACTCGCGGAAGCGGGAGGCGAACAGGGCGGAGCCGCCGACCTGGTCGGTGACGAGCTGTTCGATCTCGCCGGGGTCGAAGAGGGCGGCGTCGGCGCCGACCGGGGCGTCGTCGCCCGAAGTGGTCGCGTGCGAAAGGCCGGAGGGGCTGCTGAAATCGAAGTCGGGGGCGAGCAGGTCCGCGTCGGGGAGGCGGAGCACGATGCCGTCGTCGGCGTGCATGACCTGCGGGTCGAGGCCGTGCTTCTCGCGCAGCCGGGCGCCGAGGGCGAGGGCCCAGGGGGCGTGCACCTGGGCGCCGAAGGGGGAGTGGATGACGATCCGCCAGTCGCCGAGTTCGTCGCGGAAGCGCTCGACGACGATCGTGCGGTCGTCCGGGAGGTGGCCGCAGGCGGTGCGCTGTTCGGCGAGGTAGTCGAGCAGGTTGCCGGCGGCCCAGTCGTCCAGGCCGGCCCGCTTGAGGCGCTCGGTGGCGGCCGCGGGGTCGAGCGCGCCCAGTTCGCGGGTGAACGCGCCGAGGGCGCGGCCGAGTTCGAGCGGGCGGCCGAGGGTGTCGCCCTTCCAGAACGGGAGCCGGCCCGGGACGCCGGGGGCGGGCGTGACGAGGACCTTGTCGTGGGTGATCTCCTCGATCCGCCAGGACGTGGTGCCGAGGGTGAAGACGTCGCCCACGCGGGACTCGTAGACCATCTCCTCGTCGAGCTCGCCGACGCGACCGCCGCCCTTTTTCGGGTCGGTGCCGGCGATGAAGACGCCGAACAGGCCGCGGTCGGGGATGGTGCCGCCGGAGGTGACGGCGAGGCGCTGGGCGCCGGGGCGGCCGGTGACGGTGCCGGCGACGCGGTCCCAGACCAGGCGGGGGCGCAGCTCGGCGAAGGCGTCCGAGGGGTAGCGGCCCGCGAGCATGTCGAGCACCGCGTCGAAGGCGGACTGCGGGAGGGAGGCGAACGGCGCGGCGCGGCGGACCACGGCGAGCAGGTCGTCCACCGGCCAGGTGTCCAGCGCCGTCATGGCGACGAGCTGCTGGGCGAGGACGTCCAGCGGGTTGCGCGGGACGCGCAGGGCCTCGATCCGGCCGGCCCGCATGCGTTCGGTGACCACCGCGGACTGGACGAGGTCCCCGCGGTACTTGGGGAAGAAGACGCCGGTGGAGACGGCGCCGACCTGGTGGCCGGCCCGGCCGACCCGCTGGAGGCCGGAGGCGACCGAGGGCGGGGACTCGACCTGGACGACCAGCTCGACGGCGCCCATGTCGATGCCCAGTTCCAGGCTGGAGGTGGCGACCACGGCGGGCAGCCGGCCGGCCTTCAACTCCTCCTCGACCAGTGACCGTTGTTCCTTGGAGACGGAGCCGTGGTGGGCCCGGGCGAGGACCGGCGGGACGCCCCTGGCCGCGCCGGAGCCGCCCATCAGCTGGGCCGGGGCGTGCGCCTCGGGGGCGGCGGCGCCGGTGGCGCGCTCGTGGGCGATCTCGTTCAGCCGGTTGCACAGGCGCTCGGCGAGGCGGCGGGAGTTGGCGAAGACGATGGTCGAGCGGTGCGCCTGGACGAGGTCGACGATCCGCTCCTCGACGTGCGGCCAGATCGAGGCTTGGCGCTGCGGATCGCTGTCCGAGGACCCGCCGGTGGCGGGGGCGGCGGGCAGGTCGTCCAGGTCGGGGACGGGGACGACGACCGAGAGGTCGAACTCCTTGGCGGCGGCGGGCTGGACGACGACGGCGCCGCGCTGCGGGCTGAGGAAGCGGGCCACCTCCTCGACCGGGCGGACGGTGGCGGACAGGCCGATCCGGCGGGCCGGGCGGTCCAGCAGCTCGTCCAGGCGCTCCAGGCTGAGCGCGAGGTGCGCGCCGCGCTTGGTGCCGGCGACCGCGTGGACCTCGTCGAGGATCACCGTGTCGATGCCGCGCAGCGCCTCCCGGGAGGCCGAGGTGAGCAGCAGGAACAGCGACTCGGGGGTGGTGATCAGGATGTCCGGCGGGTGGGTCGCGAAGCGCCGGCGGTCGGCGGCGGGGGTGTCGCCGGAGCGGATGGCGACCTGGATGTCCGGCTCGGGCAGGCCGCGCCGGACGGCGGCCTGGTGCAGCCCGGTGAGCGGGGCGCGGAGGTTGCGCTCGACGTCCACGGCGAGGGCCTTGAGCGGCGAGACGTAGAGGACCCGGCAGCGGCGCTTGGTCTCGGCGGGGGGCGGGGTGCTGCTCAGCCGGTCCAGCGCGGAGAGGAACGCGGCGAGCGTCTTGCCGGAGCCGGTGGGGGCGACGACGAGGACGTCCGTCCCCCGGCCGATGGCGCGCCAGGCCTCCGCCTGGGCGGTGGTGGGCGCGGGGAAGGCGCCCGTGAACCAGGCCCGGGTGGCCGGGGCGAATCCGGCCAGCGGGTCGGCCGGCGGTCCGTCCGTCCGGCCGTCCGACGGGCCGTCCGGTGGGGTCTGCTGCTGGGGCGCCATGCCCCCATGGTGCCGGGTGGGACCGACAACCGGGGGTGTGGCGGGCGGGCGCCCGAGGGGTGCGGTGAGGCGGTGTAGTTAAAGGAGCAAAAAAGACAATCCGCTCATATGGTGATGATTCAGGGCCATGATCACCCGCGAGCCCGCGGGACCGACGAGCGGAGACCGTGCGATGGCGCAGGTGCACCCGTCCGGAACCGGTCCCGCCCGCGCCGCCCGCCGCCGGGTCCGCGGGCCAGTCCGGGCCCTGTTCGCGATGCTGCTCACCGCGCTCGTAGTGGGCGGCGCCGTGCCGTACGTGTCCGGGAACGGCCGGGCCTACCTCAGCTACCTGGTGCTGGCCGAGCGGGACGACGCCGCCGGCGCGGCCCGGGCCGGGGCGGAGACCCGCGCGGCGGGCGGGCAGGTGGTCGAGGAGTACCCGCAGATCGGGGCCGTGCTGGCGTACGCGGCCGGCGGCTTCGCGGACAAGGTGCGGGCCAGGCCCGGGATCGCCGCCGTCGGGGCCACCCGCACCGCGCCCGTGGTCGGCCCGCCGCGGCCGCTCGACGGCGCCGGGGACTTCGCGGCGGGCACCGAGCGCGCCGGGCGCAGCAGCGCGGACCGGGCCGGCGGGGCGGAGCGGGCTGGTGGGGCGCAACAGACGGGTGGGGTGGAGCGGGCCGGTGGGGCGCAACGGGCCGGGGGGACCGACACCGCCGAACTGTCCGAGCGGCAGGAGGACACCACCCTCACCGTGCCCGACCCCGGTGAGCGCGACGCATGGAACCTCGCCATGCTCGGCGCGCCCGGCGCCCGGGCCGGCGACGCGACCGCCGCGCCCGGCGGGCCCGCCGCCGCGGCCGGGCCGACGCCGGACGCGCTGCACAAGGTGCTCGTGGCGGTGCTCGACTCCGGCGTCGACGACACCCACCCCGACCTCAGGGCCGCCGTCGACCCGAGGGCCTCGGCCTCCTGCGCCGACGGCCGACCCGACCCACGCAGCGGCTCGTGGCGGCCCGACCCCGGAGTCGGCGAGAGCGGCCACGGCACCCACGTCGCCGGGATCGTCGGCGCCATGCGGGACGGCCGGGGCGTCACCGGGGTCGCGCCGGGCGTGCGGATCGCCGCCGTGCGGCTGCTCGGGCCGCTCGGCCAGTACTACGCGGAGAACATCGTGTGCGGCATGCTCTGGGCCGCCGACCACGGCGCCAGGGCGATCAACAACAGCTACTTCGCCGACCCGTGGAAGTACAACTGCCCGGAGGACCGCGACCAGGCCGCACTGGTCGCCGCCGTCGGCCGGGCCGCCGCCTACGCCCAGCGCAAGGGCGCCGTCGTGGTCGCCTCGGCGGGCAACGACGGGCAGGACCTCGGCGCGGCCAGGACGGACGAGCGCAGCCCGAACGACCGGGTCTCCGGCCCCGCGCAGTCCCGCCGCCTGGGCACCGAGTGCATCCGGCTGCCCGGCGAACTGCCGGGCGTCGTCACCGTCACCGCCGTCAACCGGGACGGCCGCCCGTCCTCCTACTCCAACTACGGGCGCGGCAGGGTCTCGCTGGCCGCGCCCGGCGGGGACCCGGACGCGCGGAACGGGCGGGTCTGCTCGGTGCCGTACTCGGAGAACCAGCCGAGCTCG
>NZ_JBFBDY010000413.1:0-5685 GCF_040683475.1 Kitasatospora sp. NPDC093558
GCCGGTCACGGACCGACACACCCGACGGCCCAAGGGAAACGAACGGCGCGTCGATCCGCCGCAGCGTCTTCCTCTGTGACCCAGCCACGCCAACCCCCTCCCAACCCGTGCCACCACCCTGGCACACGCCACTGACAGTCGCCTCATCCACCCAACAAGCCTCGATCGAAAACAAACTCATGGACACCCAAGCGCACCAAACGACCTCAATCCGCAGCAGTTCACCACCCCCAGAAACAGCATGGTGGCTGTCTAGCAGCCGCCATGCCTCCGCGGCCAGAGGTGCGCGCCGCTCGTTGCCGCGCCTCGGGGCCAAAGGCACCAGTCTCGGTGACCAGGCCTCTGCCGTCAGTCCGGATCGTTCCGGGTTCCGCGCCGTGCGGCGCGTGACTACCGTCCCAACCGCTCGACCACCGGGCGGTCCGGACGGGCCGCCGTCCCGCGCGTTCCCTGGAGGCCACGTTGACCGCCCACCACCCCACCCGCAGGAGCATCCTCAGGACCGGCGGCGGGCTCGGCGCCGCACTGGCGCTGGGCGCCGCCGGCTCGCTGGCCTCGGCGGGTCCCGCGGCGGCGGCCGGCGACGGCTTCGGCCTGAGCATCGTGGACCGCAACGAGAGCGACCCGCGGATGTGGTACTACCGCTTCCGCACCGCGGCGATCGGCTGGAACCCCGGCGTGAACGTGCTGCTGCCGGACGACTACCAGTGGAGCGGCCGCACGTACCCGGTGCTGTACCTGTTCCACGGCGGCGGCACCGACCAGGACTTCATCACCTTCGACCGGGCGGGCGTCCGCGACTGGACCGCCGGCAAGCCGATCATCGTGGTGATGCCCGACGGCGGCCACGCCGGCTGGTACTCCAACCCGGTCAGCTCCAACGTGGGCCCGCGCAACTGGGAGGAGTTCCACATCAACCAGCTGCTGCCCTGGGTCGAGGCCAACTTCCGCACCTACGCCGAGTACGACGGCCGCGCCGTGGCCGGGTTCTCGATGGGCGGCTTCGGCGCGCTGAAGTACGCTGCCAAGTACTACGGCCACTTCGCCTCGGTCAGCGCCCACTCGGGCCCGGCCAGCCTGCGCCGGGACGGCGGCCTAGTGGCGCACTGGGCCAACGCCTCCTCCGCCGCGCTGGACCTGAACGGCGGGACCGTCTACGGCGTGCCGTTCTGGGACCAGGCGCGGGTGACCGCCGACAACCCGGTGGAGCGCATCGAGAGCTACCGCAACAAGCGCGTCTTCCTGGTGGCCGGCACCAGCCCGAACCCCGTCGACTGGTTCAGCACCGTCAACGAGACCCAGGTCCTCGCCGGGCAGCGCGAGTTCCGCTCCCTGCTCGACCGGGCGGGCATCCCGTACGACGCGCGTGAGGTGCCCGGCGGCCACGAGATCCGGCCGGACATGTTCCGGCAGGACCTGGACGGCATCATCGACCGCCTGCGCAAGGCGTGAGGGCGGCTCCGGTGCTGTCCTCCCTGCTCCGGCGCGCTTCGCGACCGGCCGTGGCCGCAGCCGCCCTGCTGCTGCCGGTCGCCGCGCCGGTCTCCCCCACCGCCACCGCCGCCGTCGCCGGTTTCGCCGCCTCCTGCCCGGCCGCCGGCTACCTCTCCCAGGGCTACTCCCCCGAGCACAACGGCATCGACATCGCCAACGACTACGGCACCCCGATCTACGCCGTCGGCGACGGCGAGGTGACGGCCTCCGGCCCCGCGCAGGGCTACGGCCAGTGGATCCGCATCCTGCACCCGGACGGCACCATCACCGAGTACGGGCACATGAAGCAGCGGGACGTGGCCACCGGCGACCACGTGACGGCCGGCCAGCGGATCGCCCTGATGGGCAGCGAGGGCCAGTCCAGCGGCCCGCACCTCCACCTGCGGGTCTGGGCCGACGCGAACGGGACCGTCCGCACCGACCCGATCCCCTACCTCGCGGAGCGCGGCATCTCGGTGCCCTGCACCCCGGGCACCGGGCCGCGCCCCGCTCCCGTGGCGTACCCGGCGCAGTCCGGACGGGTGGTCTCGGCGCGTTCGGCGGACGGCCGCCTTGAGGTGTTCGCGGCCGGTGCGAACGGCGTCTCGCACGCCTGGCAGAAGGCGGTCAGCGGCGCCTGGTCCGACTGGGAGTCGCTCGGCGGCCCCGGCGGTTCACAGTTGGCGATCGGCGCGGACGCGGACGGACGGCTGGAGATGTTCGCCCTCAACGGCAGTACGCTCCAACACCGTTACCAACTCCAGCCGTCGGGAACGTGGTCCGGCTGGGAGAACTTCGGCAGCGGCGGACACAACCTCGCGGTCGGCGCCAACAAGGACGGCAGGCTCGAAGTCTTCGCCTCCGGCCCGGTCGGCGTCTTCCACCGGTACCAGAGCGCGCCCAACAGCGGTTGGTCCGAGTGGGAATCGGCCGGCGGCGGCCCCGCCAACAGCGAGATCGGACTCGGCAAGTCCCCCGACGGGCGACTCGAAGTCTTCGCCCTCAACGGCACCACCTTCCAGCACCAGTGGCAGACCGCCGCCAACGGCGCCTGGTCCGCCTGGGAGACCTTCGGCGGAGGCGGACACGACCTCACCGTCGACCACAACCAGGACGGCCGCCTCGAAGTCTTCGCCTCCGGCCCCACCGGCGTCTTCCACAAGTACCAGACGAACCCGACCACTTGGTCCGACTGGGAAGCCGCGGGCGGCCCGGCCGACTCCCAACTGACCAGCGAGCGCTCGCCGGACGGCCGCGTCGAGGTGTTCGCCATCAACGGCACCACCGCGCAGCACCTCTGGCAGACCGCCGTCAACGCCCCGTACGACAAGTGGGTCGCCTTCGGCGGCGCGGGCACCGAGATCACGGCGGCGGCCAACGCCGACGGCCGCATCGAGGTGTTCGGTACCAGCAGCGCCGGCGTCTACCACAAATGGCAGACCGGCTTCGCCACTTGGTCCGACTGGGCCTGGCTCAACACCACCGCCGGCCCCGCCGTCGGCTGACGACCTCTCGACGCGCCCGGTCCCCGGTCGGGCCGGGGCCGGGCGCCTCGGGGCGCAGCGTCAGGCGCGGCAGCGCAGCATCGTCAGCGGCGGGTTGGCGACGTAGTCGGCCCAGAACTCCTCGCCGTACTCGCGCACACCCGCCTCGGAGATCTCCATGGGCACCCAGGTGATCTCGGTGAATCCGGCCGCCCGCAGGGAGTTCTCCAGGACCTCGCGGCGGGGCGGGTTCGCGACGAACGAGATCGGCGGGTCGAGGAGCGCGGTGAGCCGCTCGCGCGGCCCGATCTCGGTCTCCTCCCCGAGCGACTCGCACAGGAAGCCGTACTTGGCCAGGGACGGCCCGTCGAACCGGAAGTCCGGGTTCTGCGTGAAGACGAAGAACTCGGCCCCGTCCACGAGGCTCCGGTGGATGTTGCGGCACATCCGCTCGATGGTGGCGACCTGGTCGGCGTAGTTGAAACACTGGACCGCGACCGCGAGGTCGAAACGCTCCTCGTAGACGGGCAGTTCGGCGACGTCGCCGACCTCGTAGTCCACCCCGAGCGGGTCCTTGTCCTCCAGCGCCCGGGCCGCGCCGACCATCTCGGAGGAGATGTCGACGCCGAGGACGCGGGATGCGCCCCTGCGCTTGAACTCCCGGCTGTAGAAGCCGGTCCCGGAGGCCAGGTCCAGGATCGACTTGCCGGTCACGTCGCCCACCAGGGCGAGGAAACCGGGCACCTCCCCGTAACGCGTCAGCGGAAGGGTCTTGAAGCCCTCGAAGGCCTCACCGATCTCGTCGTACAGCTGACCGGTCATCATGCTCCCCGTCTTTCGCAGGGCCTCGGCCTTCCGTGCAGGCCGGAGCTCCTGATGGGAAGTCTCGCGCCCGGCCGCCGAAGCGTCGTACTGGCGGAAACCACAAATATGCCGCAGCTACAGCCGACGTTCTCGTGGCGTTCGCGCCGGACGGCTGGTGGACGGTCCGGGCGCGCTGCGAGCGGCCGTTCGGGTGGACTGGGGCGGGAGTTCGCGGCGGCGGCGCAGCGGGGAGAGGAAGACCGGCAGGAAGGCCGTCGCAATCAGAGCGCCGCCCGTCCACAGGGCGAGGTGCAGGCCGCCGACCTGGCCGATCGCACCGGCGATCGCGGAGCCGACGGCGAGGGCTCCCGTCAGCAGGAAGCGGAAGGTGGCGTTCATCCGGCCGAGGAGGGGGTCGGGAGTCATGCGCTGGCGCAGGCTGACGCCGAGCACGTTGTCCATGCCGATCTTGAGCATGGCCAGGAGCCAGCCGCACCCGGCGAGCCAGAGCCAGGCACCGTGGCCGATCAGGGGCACCAGGAGGCCGGTCGGTGACAGGCAGAGACCGGCCAGTGCGAGGGTGCGGCCATGGCCGAGCCGGGCGGCGAGCGGGCGGGCGCAGCGGGCGCCGAGCAGGAGGCCGGCCCCGCCCGTGGCCCAGAACAGGCCCAGGGCGCCTGCGGACAGGCCGAGTTCGCGCAGGAAGAGGATCGGGAGCGTGGTGTTGACGATCTGCGAGCCCAGGTTGGCGAGGGTCGCGGTGAGTGCGAGGGCGCGGAGCTCCGGGTTGCCGAAGACGTGGCGCAGGCCTTCCGCGATCTGGGTGCGCAGCCGGTCGGGCCGCCCGGGGGCCGGGGAGGCCGGAGTGCGGCGCAGCGCGGTGAGTTGGACGGCGGAGGCGAGGTAGCAGAGGGCCGTGGCCGCGACGGCCGCCGGGGCCGTCAGCACCTGGACCAGCCCGCCGCCCGCGCCGCGCCCGGCGACGTTGCCGAGGGCGATGAGGCTCACGACGGCGGCATTGGCGCGGACGAGCCCATCCCGGCCGACGAGTTGCGGCAGCACGCTCTGCGAGCCGATGTCGAAGAAGACGGTGGCGACGCCGTTCGCGAGCACGACCGAGTCCAACTGCCAGAGCGTGAGCGCGTGTTGCCACCATGCGAGCGGCACGGATGCGAAGAGCAGCGCGCGGGCCAGATCGGCGGCGATCAGCACCCTGCGGTGGCGCAGCCGGTCCACCCACGCCCCGGCGGGCAGGCCGATGAGGAGGAAGGCGGCCGTGCCCAGCGCCCCGAGCAGACCGGCCTGGGCCGGAGTCGCGTCGAGGGCGGAGACGGCGATGAGCGGGACGGCGACGTAGCTGACGTTGGTGGCGAGCTGGCTGAGCGTGGTCGCCGCGAAGAGGGTACGGAAGTCCGGTACCTGCCATGGGGATTGGGGCTGCGTGGCCATCGTTCGACGACGGCCATCCCCATGAGGGCGCTCCAGGCTTACAGTTCTCATGGAAGGAACGCTGCCCGGGGCGATTCGACAGCACAAGCGAAAAGATCTTCATGACCTTTTAGCTGGGCTACATCCTCAACGTGGGGCAGCAGCGCCGGACGACGGGGGGTCGATCATGCGGCGGTGGTCCAAGCCGAGCAGACTGGTAGTACTGATCACGGTGCTGGGACTGGCGGCGGGCGGGCTCGCCTGGTGGCTGAGGTCCAGCCCCGGGCCGGAACCGGCCCACCTGTTCGTCTACCCGACGCAGTACGTCAAGGAGTCGCCCAGGCCCAGCCGCGAGCTCTCCGCCGCGATCGACCGGCTGGTGACCGACCGGACCAACGCCGGCCAGGGTCCGGCCGGCCGTGCCCGGGGCCTCCCCCACAGCGCCGACACCGCCCCCCGCCGCCTCAACAACAAAGCCCGCCCCGTGGGACTCCTC
>NZ_JBFBDY010000414.1:0-5652 GCF_040683475.1 Kitasatospora sp. NPDC093558
GCGGGGGCGAGCGGTCCGGCCGCGTCCGCGAGCGCGGGCGGCAGCCCGAGCGCCGCCACCCGGGCCCGCGCCGCCTCCGCGCCCTGCCCGCCGGGCGGCCACGCGCCGAGCGCGGCGACCAGCTCGACGGCGCGGCGCTTGACGTCGGGCTGCACCTCGGCGGGGCCGGGCTGCCAGAGCGGGGGGTTGGGGAGGGGGGTCTGCGGGGGTGCACTCGGGCTCGGGCTCGTTGAACTCGGGGCCGCCACATGCTGTTTGCTCCCGCTCCCGCACCCGGCGGCTCCGAGCAGCAGCGCCGCCGCGCCCGCTCGCAGCACCCCGCGCCGGCCCGCCGTCCGCATGTCGTCCTGGCTCGTCACGCGCCCAGTATGCGGCGGGCCCGGCCCGATCCCGTGGAGCGCTCAGCCGAGCCGGCGGATCGGGTCGCCCGCGAGGTACGCCGTGATGTCCTCGATCGCCTCGCCGTAGTAGCGGCGGTAGTTGTCGCGCGTCACGTACCCGAGGTGCGGCGTGGCCAGCAGCCGCGGCACCGTCCGCATCGGGTGGTCGGCGGGCAGCGGCTCGACGTCGAAGACGTCCGCGCCGGCGCCCGCGATCCGGCCCTCGGTGAGCGCGTGGATCAGCGCGTCCTGGTCGACGATCGCCGCCCGGGAGGTGTTCACCAGGTACGCGGCGGGCTTCATCAGGTTCAGTTCGGCGGCGCCGATCAGCCCGCGGGTGCCCTCGTTCAGGTTGACGTGAATGGACACGAAGTCGCTCTCGCGCAGCAGCTCCTCCTTGCTCGCGGCCCGCCGCACGCCCGCCTCCGCGGCGCGCTCGTCCGTCAGGCTCCGGCTCCAGGCGACGACGTCCATGCCGAAGGCCACCCCGACCTTCGCCACCAGCGTGCCGATCCGGCCGAGCCCGATCAGGCCGAGCACCCGGCCGTGCAGGTCCGCGCCGACGGTGCTCTGCCAGGGGCCGTTCCCGCGCAGCGCGTTGCTCTCCGTCACGATCCCGCGGGCGAGGCCGAGCAGCAGCGCCCATGTCAGCTCGACCGGCGGCGTGCCGGAGCTGCCGGTGCCGCACACGGTGACGCCGTGCGCCTCGGCGGCGGCGAGGTCGATCGCCGCGTTCCGCATGCCGGAGGCGATCAGCAGCCGCAGCCGGGGCAGCCGGGCGAACAGCGAGGCGGGGAACGGCACGCGCTCGCGCAGCGTCACGACGATGTCGAACTCGGGCAGGGCTTCGGCGAGTTCGTCCTCGGTGGCGAAGTGCTCGTGGAAGGAGACCGGCTCGACCCGGTCGGCGAGCGGGGACCAGTCGGCCATCGAGGTACCGACGTCCTGGAAGTCGTCGAGCAGCGCGCAGCGGAGTTTCGCAGTCGGAACGTACATGCCGTTCACTGTCGCAGAGAGCCCCGTCCTCCTGGGGATCGGGGACCCGCAGGCTTCACGGCGCGGACTGGAGCCTGTCTTCAAACCCCCGCCTGCCGGGCGACGACGGGGGTGTGAAGACAGGCCCTACCGGCCGGCCGCGGCCTGGAGCCAGGCCTCGTTCCAACCGGCCAGCTCCGCCGCGCGGTTGGTGATGATGCCGTCCACCCCGGCCGTCTCCAGTGCCTTCCAGCGGGCCGGCGCGTCGACCGTCCAGACGTTCACGGCGACGCCGGCGGCGTGCAGGTCCTTCACCACGCCGAGGCGCGGGGCGACGGCGCCGTCCGACGGGTTGTAGGCGGTGAGCCCGAGGTCGCGCGCGGTGGCGACGGGGTCGGGGTCGAGCTCGGAGCGCAGCAGGCCGAGGGGCAGCTCGGGTGCGAGCTCGCGGGTGTAGCGCAGGGCGTCCACCTGGAAGCTCTGGACGAAGACCCGGTCGGTCATGCCGTGGTCGCGGACCTCCTTCACGATCCTGGCGACCTCGTCGCGGGTGTGCGGCCCCTTGATCTCCAGCAGCAGGTTGCCGCCGCGGGTGCGCAGGTCCTCCAGCTGTGCGGCGAGCGTCGGCAGCCTGGTGCCCGCGTAGGCCGGGGCGAACCAGGAGCCGGCGTCGAGCGCGTCCAGCTGGGCGGCCGTCAGGTCGCGGATGCGGCCGGTGCCGTTGGTCGTGCGGTCCACGGTGTCGTCGTGCAGGACGTACGGGACGCCGTCCTTGCTCGGCTGGACGTCGTTCTCGACCCACTGGGCGCCGGCCCGGCGGGCGACCTCGTCCGAGACCAGCGTGTTCTCGGGCGCCGCGGACGAGCCGCCGCGGTGCGCGAACACCGTCACCGGCGTCCCGGCCGGGCGGATCCACGCGTTCGGCGCGAGCGCCGTCACCTTCACCGCCGCGAACGACACCCGCGCGCCGTTGACCAGCAGCGCCTGGCCGCCGTCCGCGCTGCGGGCGAGCCGGGTCGTGCGCAGCACCTCGCGGCCCTCGAAGATCCAGCGAGCGGTGATGCCGTGCACCTCGACGGCGATCCGCACGTCCCGGCCGGTGGCGGCGGCGGAGGGTGCGGCGGCGGTGTCGGTGACGTTCCACGCGTTGCCGGTGGTGCGCTGGGCGAACTCCAGCCCGTTGGCGGCCGTGGTGCCGGAGCGGACGGTGGCGATCGACCACGGCGTCGTCCCGGCGGCGGGGACGTCCAGGCCGAGCGCCGTCCAGCGGGTGGCGTCCTGGACGGTGTCGAACCGGGCGGTGGCCTCCAGCCGGAAGTCGTCGAGGTGGCGCCCGAAGGTGATCCGGCTCTGCCGGGCCGCGTCGGCGGAGGTGCCGACGAGGCGGCCGTTCTCGACGCGCCAGTCGCCGTCGACCGGGTTCCAGCCGGCGGGGAGGCCGGGACCGGCGAAGGTCTCGTCGACGACGACGTCACCGGGGGCGGGGTCCCGTACGGCAGGTGCCGACGCCGGCTCGGCCGGGGCCGTGAAGGCGATGGTGCCGACTCCGAGGGCCACCGCGGCCAGTGCCGCGACGAGGCCGGTCCGTCGGGGGCGGGCGACGAGCTGACGTAGTGTCATGTACAGCACGCTACGCGCGTCCGGCGAATGTACCCCTAAAAAACGGGGAACCCGCTGTGACAATTAGGCTTTTCGTAGGAGGCGGCCCCCGTCACATCAACGGTGCCAGGACCGCCTCCGCCGCAGCCGTCCGCGCGTACAGCACCGAGCGGCCCGCGCGGTGGGCGCTCACCAGGCGGGCGTCGCGCAGGGCGGTCAGATACTGCGAGACGGCCGCGGGCGACAGCCCCGTGCGCCGGGCGAGCTCCGTGGTGGACGCCGGGGCGTCGAGCTCGACGAGCAGGAGCGCGCGGGAGCGGCCGAGGACGGCGGCGAGGGCGGCGTTCGGCGTGGCGGGCCGGACCTCCCACAGGCTGCCGATGCCGCGCGCCGGGTACGCGAGCTGCGGCGGGTCCGGCGGCGCGACGCGCATCAGCAGGCCCGGCCCGGTGAACGCGGACGGGATCAGCAGCAGGCCCGCCCCGGACGTCCGGCGGTCCAGCGGCTTCGGGCGGCGCTCCAGCCGGAGCGTGTCGTCCGCCCACCGGAGTTCGGCGTGCAGGTCGTTGAGCACGCACGCCGCGCCGTGCTCGGCCACCTGCCGGGCGCGGTGCAGGACGTCCGCGTCCAGCGCGGCGTGGATGCGTGCCCAGTACGGCGCGAGCGCGACCTCCCAGTACGCCTCGAACGCCTCCGTCAGCCGGGCGAGACCGGCCAGCGGGTCGGCGTACAGGGCGCGGAGGCGGGGGCCGAGACCGTCCCCGTACTGCCGCAAGCGGTCGAGGTCGCTCCGCACGCGCTCGGCCGGCGTGGCCCGGATCGCGGCGAGCTCGTCCGCGAGCGTGGGCGCGGGGCCGGCCGGGGCCGGGTTGACGAAGTCCGGCACGTACCCGGCGGGCGGCACGATCTCGGCGAGCCAGCCGCGCAACGGCCCGACGGTGGCCAGCCGGGGCCGCACCTGCTCGACCCACGGACGGTGCACCGGGTGCGCCCGCCCGGAGGCGAGCAGACGGAGGCTCGGCCCGAGCTCCCACATCGGCGAGACGGCGAACCGCATGCTCGCCAGATCCGCCGCCGTGAACGACAGTTCCGTCTCCACGGCCATGTGCTTTCCTCCGCGCTACCGATTGGATTCGCACATTCTCGAATCATTGGCGGTCAGGCTAGCGCAGATTCGATCATGGCCACCATGACTCCCCACGACACCGCAGTGCACGCCGTCCACGCCTCCGTACATGCCTCCGCCTCCGGTACCTGGACGCTCGGCGACCGCACCGTCCACCGCATCGGCTTCGGCACCATGCGCCTCCCCCAGACCGGCCCCGCCCTCATCCCGCACGCCGTCCCGCGCGACCGCGACCAGGCCGTCGCCGTCCTGCGGCGCGCCGTCGAACTCGGCGTCAACCACCTCGACACCGCCGCCTTCTACTTCTCCCCGCTACGGTCCGCCAACGAGCTCATCAACCGGGCGCTGGCGCCCTACCCGGACGACCTCGTGATCGCCACCAAGGTCGGCCCGGCCCGCGCACTCGACGGCACGTGGGCCGAGCACGCCCGCACCCCGGAGGCCCTGCGCGCCCAGGTGGAGGAGAACCTCCGCCAACTCGGCCGCGACCACCTCGACCTGGTCAACCTGCGCATCGTCGGCGCCGACTCCATCGCCGAACGCTTCGGCGCCCTCGCCGAGTTGCGCGAGGCGGGCCTCATCCGCCACCTCGGCCTCTCCAACGTCCGCCCCCACCACCTGGCCGAGGCCCAGTCCATCGCCCCGGTGGTCTGCGTCCAGAACCCGTACGGCATCGGCGCGGCCCCCGAACAGGACGAGGTCCTGCGCCTCTGCACGGAACAGGGCATCGCCTTCGTCCCCTTCTACGCGATCGCCGGCGCCGGCCGCGAAGGCGGCACCGGCAGCAGCCCCGCCGAACCGGCCCAGGTGGAGGACGTTGCCAAGGCCCACGGAGCGAGCCCCGCCCAAGTCCGCCTGGCCTGGACCCTCCACCGCGCCCCCAACATCCTGGCCATCCCCGGCACCGGCGACCTCACCCACCTCACCGAAAACATCGCCGCCGCCACCCTCCCCCTCACCCCCGCCGACCTCACCCTCCTGAACACCGCCCACCGCCCCTGACCCCACCCCCACCCAGGAAGTCGACCCACCCGACTTCAGTAGGCTGCGCGCCATGAGTGGGGAGCTTGAGCTGCGGACGTTCCAAGTGGGAGACATCTGCGCGGCATTGCGCGAATTGCGCATGTGGGACGACGTCGAAGGGATGATCGAGGGGACGCCCTACCTGCATCGCCGCCTCAGGATCATGCAGTTGGAGAAGCAGCTCGCCGGTACGCCGGATCTGTACATCCATGACCTGGACACCATCCGGGCCGACGCGGCCGCGCGGGTGGACACCTGGCTGCCACGGACCAGGGTGCACGCCCGGCTGAGCGCAACCTGGCGCCCGGCGGGAGTCACCGATTTCGGCAGGAGCATGCTGTCCGTGGTGTGGTTCCAACAGCCGGATGAGGACCCCTTCAGTCGCCTGGCCGAGATCGTGCACCCGTTGGACTGGACTGCACTCGCCCGATTCCAGCCGGACGACTACTAGCCACAACGCCGTTCAGTTAGGCGTGGCGCTCGTCTGTCAAGGCCGCTGGGCAAAGCAGCGGAGCTGCCGTAGAAGAGGTTTGTCCTCCAAGACATCCT
>NZ_JBFBDY010000415.1:0-5642 GCF_040683475.1 Kitasatospora sp. NPDC093558
GCCGGAGCGCGCTGCCTTCCGTGGTCCGAGGCCCTGGCCTCCCCGCACGACCTGATCCTCACGGCCAGTCCCAAGGGCGGACTCGGCGACCTGCGCGGCCACCAGGTGCTCCTCCCGCACGGCGCGGGCTTCAACAAGGCGCTGCCGGACGAGGGCTCGCCCGTGCTGCCGTCCGGCCTCGATCCGGCGTTCCTGCTCCGCGCGGGCCGGCCGACCGCGACGCTGCACGCCCTCGCCCACCCCACCCAGATCGAGCGCCTGACCGCGCAGGTCCCCTCCGCCCGCGGCCACGCCGTCGTGGCGGGCGACCCGACGCTCGACCGGATCCTCGAATCGCTGGACCGCCGCGACGCCATCCGCGCCGCGCTCGGCACCGGGGCCCGGCGGCTGGTCGTCCTGTCGTCCACCTGGGGCCCGGAGTCCCTCCTGGCCCGCCGCCCGGGGCTGCCGGCCGCGCTGGCGGCCCGGCTGCCCCACGACGCCTACCAGTTGGCGCTGATCGTGCACCCCAACGAGTACAGCCGCACCGGCGCGTTCGACCTGGTCCGGCAGTTGCGGCCCGCCCTGGACGCGGGTCTGGTCCTGGCGGCGCCGTACGAGGAGTGGGCGGCGCTGCTGGTCGCGTGCGACGCGGTCGTCTCCGATCACGGGTCGGTGGCGCTGTACGCCGCCGCCCTGGACCGGCACATCGTGGCCGGGTGCGCCGGCGCGAGCGAGCTCGTCCCGGGCAGCCCGATGGACGAACTGCTCGCCTCCGTACCGCACTTGGACCTCGACACCGCCGCGTCCGACCTCGCCCCGGCGGCGCCGCCGCGCACCCGGCGCTTCGCCGAGCAGGCCTTCGCCCTCGCCGGGGAGTCCCTGGAGACGCTGCGCCCGGAGCTCTACAAGCTGCTCGGGCTGGCCCCCGCTCCGCACCCCGTCCGGTCGCGCCCGCTCCCCGTGCCGCGACCGGACCGCACGGCGCCGCACGCCCCGGCCGCGTTCGCCGTCCGGGCCACGACGCAAGGGCGGCGCGTCACCGTCGAGCGGCTGCCACCGTGGACCGACCTGCCGCTCCACCACCGCGCCGCCGAGTACGGGCGGGCCGGTGTCCGCCAGCTCCAGAGCGCCGCGCTGATCTACCGGCGCTGCGGAAACGTTTCCGCCGACGGACCCCACGCGACCTGGCACCAGGAGTACCGGACGGCCGCCGGCCGGACGGCGGAGGTGCTCGACGAGTACCCGGGCTGCCGCACCGCCGCCGTCGTCCTCTCCCCCACCACGTGTCTCGTCCGACGCGACGGCGCGGAGCCGTTCGCCGTCCGCGTCGGCCCCACCCGGGCCGGCACCGTGATCCGCCTGACCGACCCGGCCGCCGTCCTCTCCGCCGTCCACGCCTGGCTGGGCAGCCACCCGCTCGCGCTCCCGGGCACGCTCACCGCCCGGATCGGCGGCACCGACTACCGCGTCGACCTGACGCCCGCCACCGAGGCCGAGCTGGCTCAGCCCGCCTGACGGCCGGCCACCTCCGCCAGCGCCAGGCGGTAGCCCTCGGCGAGGGCGGCGTCGCCGTCCTCCTCGCAGAAGGCCACCAGCGTCTCCAGGACCCGCAGTTCGTCCGCCGCCGACTCGCGCGCCCTGGCCCCGGCGAGGGCGGCCTCGTACAGGCGCGCGGCATCCTCGCGGCGGCCGACCCGCCGGAGCGCCACGCCCAGTTCGAACGCGGTGCGCGAGGACATCCGGTCCCGGCCGAGTCGCAGCGCGGTCTCGTGCGCCTCGGTCAACAGCTCGACGGCGCGGTCGAGTTCGCCCATCGCGACGGCCCCGCGGCCGATCAGGTAGGTCTGGAGCATCGCGCCGTACTCGTTCCCGATCGCCCGGTGCACCTCGCGCGCGGCCTCGAAGTCGGGCACGGCGGCGGCCCAGTCCCCCTGGACGGAGGCCAGCTTGCCTCGGAACTCGATCGCCGAGGCGAACAGCTTCCGTTCGTCCGCCCGCTCCCCGAGCAGCCGGCCGCGCCCGACCGCGGCGTCGATCTCCTGCCGCGCCTCGGCGTACCGGCCCTGCTCCCAGAGCGGGCGGGCGAGCTGGCAGTGCATGCGGACGATCCCGGCGGCGAAGTCCGCCCGCCGGGCGGAGGCCAGGCCGTGGCGGAAGGCCTCGGTCACATCGGCGTAGTGCTGGTGGTCGAGGAAGTGCGTCCAGAGCGGTTCGCACAGCGCGACGGCGTCGTCGTCCAGGCCGTCCTCGTGGGCGATCCGCACGCCGCCGAAGAGGGCGAGGTGTTCGCGCTCCAGCCAGTGCATGGCCGCGTGCTTGTCGGCGAACTCCAGGTCCGGCACGCCGGCCAGGCCGGGCTCCTCCGGCGCCGGGCCGCAGACGGTGAGCCGGGCGCCGGCGGCGAGGAGGTCCGCCCTGGTCGCCTGACGGCGCAGCCAGCGCACCAGTCTGCGCCGGACGTCACCCGGGGCGTCCGCGCCCACGCCCGCGCCCGCATCCGTGCCCGCACCCGCGCCCGCATCCGTGCCCGCACCCGCGCCCGCGTCGGCCCTGCGCAGCGCGTGGCCGCGCAGCAGGTCGTGCATGCCGAGGCCCTCGGGCCGCCGCAGCAGCAGCCCGGCCTCCTCCAGTTCGTCGACCGCGTCCTCCGCGAGGTCCAGGCCGGAGCCGAGCAGCGCGGCGGCGACCGGGACGGTGACCACCGGGCCGGGGTGGTGCGGGAGGGCCCGGTACAGCCGGGCCGCCGTGGGCCCCAGACGCGCGTAGGCGGCGTTCCAGACCGCTTCGACCACGGGGACGCCCTCCTCGCGGAGTCCGGCGGTGAGTTCGTCGATCAGACGCCGCAGCTCGCGGTTGCGGCGCTTGCGCAGCAGTCGCCCGGCCACCAGGATCGCGGCGGGCAGGCCCGCGCAGCACCCGGCGAGTTCGGCGGCGGTCTGCGGGTCATTCACGAGCCGGGGATCCTGGACGGTCGCGTGCAGCAGGCCGGTGGCGTCCTCGCCGGAGAGCGGGCCGAGCGGGAGGTCGACGGATCGCGCGCCGTCGAGGTCGGCCAGCCGGGCGTGGCTGGTGACGATCACGACCGCGGCGCCGGAGGACGGCAGCAGCGGGCGGACCTCGGCGCCGCTCTGGGCGTTGTCGATCACGACGACCAGCCGCTTGTCCTGGGTGGCCGCCCAGTAGGCGCGGCGCCGTTCGGCGTAGCCGGCGGGCAGGGCGTCGCCGCGGCCGAGCGCGTGGCAGAGGTCGCCGAGCGCGTCGGCGACCTCGACGACGCCGTCGCGCCGCAGGTCGTTCAGGTCGACATGGAACACGCCGTCGGGGCAGTGGCCGAGGCGGCGGAGTTCCCTGGCGAGGCGGAAGCCGAGTTCGGTCTTGCCGATGCCGCCCATGCCGCTGACGCAGACCACCAGGGGGCCGTCGGCCGGCGCGCCGTGATCGCCCGCGACCGCAGCGAGGACCGCCTCCTGCTCGATGGTGCGGTCCGCGAAGTGCGCGGGCGGCGGGGGCAGTTGGACGGGTGTGTCCGGCTCGGCGGCCGGTGCGTGCACGTACAGGTGCTCGATGGTGTGCGCCTGGACGATGGTGCCCGCGCGCACCTGTCCGTCGACCCGGTTCGAGATTTCGTTGGCCACCCGTCAACTCTAGGCCCGGCGGGCCGTGGCGACGCGGAGTCGGCTTGACCGTTTCGGGGTTGACCACCCTTCCGAAAGAGGTCTATACCAGTGACAGTCCTCGGCAACGACCCCGTGCCGTAGGCCAGTTCGGCCCGCGCGCCGCCCCCACATCCGGCGCGGACGGGCCTCTTACCCCTGCCGTTTCCTGGAAAGGTTTCCGATGGAACGCGCTCTTCCCCCACACCCCGCGCCCGACAGGGCCAACAGAGCCAACCGGGCCTCGCGCCGGGCCGCCCTCGCCCTCGCCGGCGTGCTCGGGCTGGTCGCCTGCGGCGGAGCCGCCGTCACCGCCTCCGGCGCCGTGCCCTCCGTCACCGCCGTCGCCGCCGCCACGACCAGCCTGGGAAGCAACTGGTACGCCTCGGCGCCGTACCTGATGCCCGAGGACAACAGCCCGCCGGACGCCGCCGCGGTGATGGACGCCACCGGGCAGAAGGCCTTCCAGCTGGCCTTCATCCTCGCGCAGGGCAACAGCTGCGCCCCCGCCTGGGGCGGGACGTCCTCGATCGACTCCGACACCACCATGCCGTCGGTGATCCGGACGATCCGCGGCAAGGGCGGGGACGTCTCGGTGTCGGTCGGCGGCTACGGCGGCACCAAGCTCGGCCAGGTCTGCGGCACGCCGGAGGCGACCGCCGCCGGGTACCAGCAGGTCGTCACCAAGTACCAGCTCAAGGCGATCGACTTCGACCTGGAGGAGCCGGAGTACGAGAACACGGCGGCCATCCACAACGAGATCGGCGCCGCCCGCATCCTCCAGCAGAACAACCCCGGCCTGTACGTGTCGATCACCACGGCCGGCACCAACGCGGGCACCGGCTGGTTCGGCACCCAGATGCTGGGCGAGGCCAAGTCCCAGGGCTTCACGCCCGACAACTACTCGATCATGCCGTTCGACGGCGGGTTCAGCGGCGCCGCCGCGCAGACCGACGCGCTGGTGAAGTTCAACCAGATCCTGCAGAACACCTTCGGCTGGTCCGAGGCCACCGCGTACGCCCACGAGGGCGTGTCGATGATGAACGGCCGCACCGACGCCGCCGAGTACTTCCGCCAGGCGGACTTCCAGACCGTGCTGGACTTCGCCACCGCGCACGGCCTGGCCCGCTACACCTTCTGGTCGGTCAACCGCGACCGCCAGTGCCCGGGCCCGGTGGACCCGGGGCTGTCCGGCTCCTGCTCCAGCGTGGCCCAGGGCGACTGGGACTTCACCAAGTACACGGTGAAGTTCGCGGGCGCGACGCCACCCACGACTCCTCCGACGACTCCTCCGACGACCCCGCCCACGACCCCGGGGGCCTGCACCCTCCCGGCGTGGAGCGCGAGCACGACGTACACCGCCGGCAACAAGGTCTCGTACAACGGGCACAACTACCACGCCAAGTGGTGGACGCTGAACGAGGTGCCGAGCGCCAGCGGCCAGTGGGGCGTCTGGGCGGACGACGGTCCCTGCTGACGACGGTTCCTGCTGACAGACGCGTGCGCGTGTGAGGGGCAGGCCGACGGGCCCGCCCCTCACACACGTACCGTCAGCCCCGGTCGGCCGTGATCCGCTCGCGCAGGTCGGCCAGGATCTCGGCCGCCTCCGGCAGCCCGACCCGTCGGCAGCGGTCGACGGCGGCGCTCAGCCGGGCCGCCGCGGCCCGCGTCCGTCCGAGGTCGGTGCCCTCGATCAGCGCGGCCATCCGCACCGCCTCGGCGCGCGGCGACTCGGCCTCCTCACCGCCCTCCTCGTACACCGCGATCGCCCGCTCGGCCTCGGCCAGCGCCTCCTCGTACCGCCCGGCGATGGCCAGGCAGCGCGACCGCTCGTAGTGCGAACCACCGCGCAGGAACCACGAGTTGTACGAGGCGCCGGCCCGCTCGGCGGCCTCGCCGACGGCGTCCGCCTCGGCCAGCCGGGCGAGCGCGGTCTCCAGCCCCTCCTCGCCGCGTGCGCGCATCACCAGCTTGGCGAAGTCCCGCAGCGTCCCGGCCACCTGGTCC
>NZ_JBFBDY010000416.1:0-5641 GCF_040683475.1 Kitasatospora sp. NPDC093558
GTGATCGCGGTGGTCGAGGGCGGGCGGATCAGCGAGTACGGCAGCCACCCGGAGCTGGTCGCGGCCGGCGGCCCGTACGCGGCGCTGTGGCGCTCCTGGCGGGACGAACGGTAGCGCCGTCCGGTCCGGGCCCCGCGGTGCGCGCAGGGCCCGGGCCGGTCCAAACCCGCGCGGGGCCGGATTGCCCCGTGCGGGTTACTCCGCCCGCACGGAAGGGCGCGTAGCCGGGCAAACCGGGGCCCGGGCCCGCAGACTGCGACGGTGACCAAAGTTTCAGGCGGCTCGTCCAGCCCCCAGCGCAGCGAGATCGGCGGGATCCCCACCCGGTACATCGGGATCGGCGTCATCGTCATCCTCGCGGTGTGGTTCCTGTTCGCCAACCTCGACAAGGTGAAGATCCAGTTCTGGGTGTTCACCGTGACTGCGCCGCTGTGGATCGCCCTGCTGGCCACCCTGCTCGCGGGCGGCACGCTGGGCTGGCTGCTCAAGGGACGGCGCGCCCGGTGACCGCCGACCCCGGGTCCGCGCAGGGCGGCACGCCCGGCTTCGCCCCGCTGATCGAGATGCGCGGCGTCAACAAGCACTTCGGCGACCTGCACGTCCTGCAGGACATCGAACTGACGGTCGGCCGCGGCGAGGTCGTCGTGGTGATCGGGCCGTCCGGCTCCGGCAAGTCCACGCTCTGCCGGGCCATCAACCGGCTGGAGCCGATCGAGGCCGGCACCATCCTGATCGACGGCGAGCCGCTGCCCGCGGAGGGCAAGGGCCTGGCCCGGCTGCGCGCCGAGGTCGGGATGGTGTTCCAGTCCTTCAACCTGTTCGCGCACAAGACCGTGCTGCAGAACGTCTCGCTCGCCCAGATCAAGGTGCGCGGGCGGCCCAAGGCCGAGGCGGACGCCAAGTCCCGGACGCTGCTGGAGCGGGTCGGGCTCGAGACGCAGGCGGACAAGTACCCGGCGCAGCTCTCCGGCGGCCAGCAGCAGCGCGTGGCGATCGCCCGCGCGCTGGCGATGGACCCGAAGGCGCTGCTGTTCGACGAGCCCACCTCGGCCCTCGACCCCGAGATGATCAACGAGGTGCTGGACGTCATGCGCCAGCTCGCGCACGAGGGGATGACGATGGTCGTCGTCACGCACGAGATGGGTTTCGCCCGGGCCTCGGCGAACCGGGTGGTCTTCATGGCGGACGGCCGGATCGTCGAGGACCGCGCTCCGGAGGCGTTCTTCAGCGCTCCCGAGAGCGAGCGCGCCCGGGACTTCCTCTCCAAGATCCTGAAGCACTGAGGCGGCGCCGTGACGAGGAAGGCCGTGTCCAGGAAGAACAGGTTCCTCGCCGTGCTGGCGCTCGCCGTGCTGGCGGCGGGCTGCGGCAAGGCCGGCACCCCGCCGCCCAAGGGCCCGCAGCCCAGCTCCCTGCCCACCTACCAGGTACAGGACGCCTCCGCGATCACCGGCTCGTCCACCCTGAACGCGGCCCGCGGCCGCGGCCACCTGGTGGTCGGCGCCAAGGAGGACCAGCCGTACCTGGGCCAGAAGAACCCGGCCACCGGCGTGTACTCGGGCTTCGACATCGAGATCGCCAAGATGGTCGCCGCCTCGCTCGGGTTCACGCCGGACAAGATCCAGTTCAAGACCATCGCCTCGGCCAACCGCGAGACCGCGCTGCAGAACGGCCAGGTGGACTACTACGTCGGCACCTACACGATCAACGACAACCGGAAGAAGCTGGTCGGCTTCGCCGGGCCGTACTTCGTCGCCGGGCAGTCGCTGCTGGTGCGCAAGAACGACAACAGCATCCACGGCCCTCAGGACCTGAACGGCAAGAAGGTGTGCTCGGCGGCGGGCTCGACCCCGTACCAGCGGATCCAGTCGCAGTACCCGAAGGCGAAGCTGATCGGCTACGACACCTACTCGGCCTGCGTGGACAACCTGATCACCGGCCAGGTCGACACCGTCACCACGGACAACGCGATCCTGCTGGGTTACGCGGCGAAGGTGCCGGACGAGCTGAAGGTCGTCGGCCCGCTGTTCTCGACGGAGCCGTACGGGATCGGGACGCCGAAGAACGACACCGTGCTGCGGTACGCGCTGGACGACGCCCTGGCCCAGCACGAGCAGAACGGCGACTGGAAGAAGGCCTTCGACGCGACCCTCGGCCTGTCGGGTGAGGCCGCACCGACCCCGCCGCAGATCAACCGGTACTGAGAGGGGCCGCGCCGTGAAAACGCTGACCGACAACTGGTCGACCTACTGGGACGGGTTCCTCGGCACGCTCTCGCTGTTCGCGGTGAGCGCCGTGCTGTCGCTGGTGCTGGGCGTGCTGATCGCGAGCTTCCGGGTCTCCCCGGTGAAGCCGCTGCGGATCTTCGGCACGGCGTGGGTGACGATCCTGCGCAACACGCCGCTGACGCTGCTGTTCTTCATCGTGGTGCTGGGCCTGCCCCGGTTCGACATCACGCTGCCCTTCTACACCTTCGCGGTGCTCGCCCTCGGCTGTTACACCTCGGCGTTCGTCTGCGAGGCGATGCGCTCGGGCGTCAACACCGTGCCGCTCGGGCAGGGGGAGGCGGCGCGCAGTCTGGGCATGACCTTCGGGCAGACGATGGGCCTCGTGGTGCTGCCGCAGGCGTACCGGTCGGTGGTCGCGCCGATCGGCAGCGTGCTGATCGCGCTCGCGAAGAACACGGCGATCGCCGGCTCGTTCAGCGTCACCGAGCTGCTGGGCACCTACCGGACCATCAACGAGCTGGGCTACAGCATCATCTGGACGTTCGTCTGGATCGCCGTCGGCTACCTGATCATCACCCTGGCCATCAGTGCCGTCTTCAACCTGCTCGAACGACGACTGGCGGTGTCGCGATGACCGTTGAATCCTCGGCGCTGTACGACGTCCCCGGCCCGAAGGCGCTCGCCCGGCACCGGACGTACGGCCTGGTCGCGCTGGCGCTCATCGCGGCGCTGATCGCGTGGGTCGTCTACATGCTGTTCCACACCCACCAGTTCACGTACGCGAAGTGGGAGCCCTTCGAGTACCGCGGGGTCCAGGACCTGTTGCTGCGCGGGCTCGGCAACACGCTGAAGGCGTTCGGCTGGACGGTGCTGTTCGCGCTGCCGTTCGGGGCGCTGTTCGCCGCCGGGCGGCTGTCGGACCACCGGGTGGTGCGCTGGTTGTCCACGCTGGTGGTCGAGTTCTTCCGGGCCATGCCGCTGCTGGTGATGATCTTCTTCGTCTTCGTCGCGCTGAAGGTGCAGCCGCTCTGGGCGCTGGTGGCCGGGCTGGTGCTGTACAACGGCTCGGTGCTGGCCGAGGTGTTCCGCGCCGGGGTGCTCGCCGTGCCGACGGGGCAGCGGGAGGCGGCGTTCGCGCTCGGGATGCGCAAGACCCAGGTGATGGCGTACGTGCTGGTCCCGCAGGCGAACCGGGCGATGCTGCCGGCGATCATCAGCCAGCTGGTGGTCGCGCTCAAGGACACCTCGCTCGGCTTCCTCATCACCTACGAGGAGTTCCTGCACGCGGGCAAGCTGATCGCCACCAACCTCGACTACGACCTGCCGTTCATCCCTGTGGTGATCGTGATCGCGCCGATCTACATCGGGATGTGCCTCCTGCTCTCCTGGCTCGCCCGCTGGGTCGAGCGCCGCAGCCGGCGCAGCCCGAGCGTGCGGGGCGGCGCGCCGGTGGCGAAGGCGGGAGTGGCGCTGGGGCTGCCGCCGTCCGCGCAGCAGTGAGGCGGGAACGGCGGCGAGGGGGCGGTGGTCCGGCGGTGAAGCGGTCGTACCGGGGTGGGAGGACCGCGCTGGGGTGGGGGTTGGTTCGCAACTGAACCATAGGTGCGCTCGGGGTCAGGACCGGAACCTCCAATTTCCTCTTATGATTGCCCAGGCTGGAGGCAGACGACCGGGCGGAGGGGCCATGGAGCCGGTGTTCGACTCGCGGCACATCAGGACGTTCCACGAGGTGGTCAGAGCCGGTTCCTACTCGGCGGCGGCCCGGGAACTCGGCTACACGCAGCCCGCCATCACGCAGCAGATGAAGGCGCTCGAACGCACCGTCGGCGTCCCCCTGTTCACCCGCGCCGGGCGCGGACTGCGGCTCACCGAGGCCGGCGAAGCGCTCTCCCGGCACGCCGAGGTGATCCTCGGCAGTCTCTCCGCCGCCCAGCAGCAGCTCGCCGCGCTCGCCCGGCTGCGCACCGGGCGCGTGCGGGTCTGCGCGTTCCCGAGCGCCAACGCCACCCTGATACCCCAGGCGATGGCCCGGCTGCTCGACGAGCACCCGGGTGTGCGGGTCGAGCTGCTGGAGGCCGAGCCGCCGGACTCCGTCCAGCGGCTGCTGCGCGGGGAGTGCGACATCGCGCTGGCCTTCCGCTACCCCGGCGCCCCGGCCGACGTACCGGAGGGGCTGGACGAGATTCCGCTGATGGAGGACCTGCTCACGGTGCTCCTGCCGGTCGGGCACCCGCTCGGACGCCGGCACGCGGTGCGGCTCGCCGACCTCGACCGGGAGCGGTGGATCGCCGGGTGCCCGCGGTGCCGGGCCAACCTGCTGCACGTGTGCGCGGAGGAGGGCTTCGCGCCCGACATCGTCTTCTCGACGGACGACAACCTCGCGGTGCAGAGCCTCGTCGCGGCCGGGGTCGGGATCGCGCTGATGCCGGCGCTCGTGCTCTCCTTCATGTGCCACCGCAAGGTCACCGGGCGGGCCGTCGAACCGCACCTGCGGCGGCACGTGAGCGCGTACGTGCTGCGCGAGCACCGGCGGATACCGGCCACGGCGCTCGTGCTCGACCACCTGCGGCAGGCGGCGGCGAGCCGGGTGGGGTGCTGAGGGGGCGCCGCTTGGTGGTGGGCCCTTCGGCGGGCTGACACGTGGGCTGATCGTCTGCGGACTTATAAGTGGGTGTTGGAATACCGCTTAAGATCCGTCGTTGGACGTGATAGGTCCGCTTGGCCGAACCTGCTGCCATGACAGCCTCAGTCACGGTCGGCAGCGACCGTCTCACCGAGCGGATGAACGCCCTCATCGGCGAGATCCGCGCCGTCGTCGACCGCGGCCTGCCGCCGGAACTCACGGCGTACCTGGTCGGCGAGCGCCTCGCCCCCCACCTGTCGGCCGACCCCGACGGACCCGACGCCCTGCTCACCCCCGCCCAGTGCGAGGCGGACCCCACCCGCTACCGGCAGCACGTCGTCCACGCCGAGGAGGACGGCAGCTTCTCCGTCGTCGCACTCGTCTGGCTGCCCGGCCAGCAGACCCCGATCCACGACCACGTCTCCTGGTGCGTCGCCGGCGTCCACCGGGGCCAGGAGAGCGAGATCCGCTACCGGCTCATCTCCGACGGCCGCACCGCCCGGCTCGTCGAGACCGAGCACGTCGCGGGACCGGCCGGCACCGTCGCCGCGTTCGCCCCGCCCGGCGACATCCACCTCGTGCGCAACGCGTGCAGCACCACCGCCATCTCCATCCACGTGTACGGCGCCGACGTGTCGCGCCTCGGCACCAGCATCCGGCGCGTCTACCGGCTGCCCGCCGACGGGCAGCGGTGAGCGTCGCGTGGCGCTGACCCTCCGCGAGCGGACCACCCGCACCCGTACCCGCTCACTCCCACCGATCGGCGGCGACGCCCCCGGCCTGCTGCTCG
>NZ_JBFBDY010000417.1:0-5638 GCF_040683475.1 Kitasatospora sp. NPDC093558
CGAAGCCGTCAGCATCGCCCCGCACTACCGCACCGTTCCCATCAACCAACCGACCAAGGCTCCACGAGGCTCAAAACCTTAAGTCACTGGTATTGAGGCTAAGCCCCCGGTTCCGGGGCACGGGGGGCGCACGGGCTCACCGCGGGGTCGTCCGGGCCCCTCGGTACGGTGATCGGGACCGACCCTTCACCTCCCAGGGGGAACCCGCCCGTGCCCATCCCCGCCGATTGGCCCACCACCGAGGCCGAGGCCCACGCCGAACAGGAGCGCCTCCGGCCGCTCGTCCAGGCCCACGACGACCCGGACCACGCCCCCGTACGGCTCGTCGCCGGCGTCGACGTCGCCTACGACGACGACCGCGACCTCGTCGTCGCGGCCGCCGTCCTCCTCGACGCCGATACCCTCGACGTCGTCGAGGAGGCCACCGCCGCCGGGCGGATCCCCTTCCCGTACGTCCCGGGGCTCCTCGCCTTCCGCGAGATCCCCGCCGTCCTCGACGCCCTCGCCGGCCTCACCCGCACCCCCGACCTCGTCGTCTGCGACGGCTACGGCCTCGCCCACCCCCGCCGCCTCGGCCTCGCCAGCCACCTCGGAGTCCTCACCGGCCTGCGCACCCTCGGCGTCGCCAAGACCCCGTTCACCTTCGACCACACCGCCCCCGACACCCCGCGCGGCTCCACCAGCCCCCTCACCGACCCCGCCACCGGCGAGGAGGTCGGCCGGGCCGTCCGCACCCAGCCCGGCGTCAAGCCCGTCTTCGTCTCCGTCGGCCACCGCATCGGCCTCGACACCGCCGTCGCCACCACCCTCCACCTCGCCCGCCGCTACCGCCTCCCGGAAACCACCCGGCACGCCGACCACCTCTGCCGCGGGGCGCTCACCGCGGCGCAAGCGGCGTCAACGAACTGACGTCGCACCAGGTTCGGCCCGGCGCTCCTGTGTTAGACATGACCGAGTCAAACGGACGTACCGGGGAGGCGCCGCCATGGCCGCGGGCACTGGCACGGGAACGGGCACGGGCGGCGCCGCGGGGCGCGGCTACCGGGTCGAAGTCGAACAGCTCCGCGCCTTCGCCGCCCAAGTGCGGCTCCTCCTCGCCGAATTCCAGCACCGCGCCGACGGCACCACCACCCACGGCCAGAGCGGCATCGGCCGCACCGCCCTCGGCACCTTCGCCGAGGCCACCGAACTCCACGGCCGCTACGACGTCATGCGCGACGCACTGCGCGACATCCTCAACCAGCTGCAACAGGCCGTCGACGAAGCCCAGAAGAAGGCCGAACTCACCGCCACCACCTACGAGGAACACGACCGGCGCACGGCGGGCAAGCTCAAACTCGCCGCCGACGGCTGGTCCGTGGCCGACCCCTCCGCCACGAGCAAGGCCGCCTACCAGCGGACCACCGCCCCGCCCGCCCACCACGGCGGCAAGTCCGAACGCTGACGCACGGAGGTGAACCACCGGTGGCCTACACCGACTTCGGCAAGTACAGCCACACCCAGCTCCGCGCCATGGTCCAAGCCCTCAACCCCGGCGAAGTCATGGCCGCAGGCGACCCCTGGCGCCGCGCCGCCGACATCCTCAAAGCCATCCGCACCACCCTCACCCGCGCCAGCACCGAAGCCGCCACCACCTGGGAAGGCACCACCAGCGACGCCTTCCACACCCGCATGCTCCACCTCGCCGACAGCATCAACCACGCCGCCGCCTACGCCAACGACGCGGCCAACACCCTCCACAACGTCTCCGAGGCCATCGCCAAGGCCAAGCGCGACATGCCCGAAGAACCCGGCAACTGGGCCCAGTTCAAGGACGCCGTCGCCACCTTCACCGACGACGACCCCACCCCATTGGCCGCCCGCAAAAAAGCCGAAGCCGCCACCGTCCTGCAAACCCTGGCCTTGCACTACCGCACGGCGACCCCGATGCTGAAGCCCCCCACCCCCTTGGGCGAGCCGCCGAAGGACCGGAACTGGCGGGCGACCGTGGAGGACGTGCCGACGGGAGCGGAGCCGGATGTATCGGCGGTCGTCGGTTCGGCCGTGGCCGGATACGGGTTCGGCAATGCGCAGGCACGCGAGGTGTCCCGTGCCCCAACGCGATCGTCCGCACCGCGGACTGTCGGCGGCAGGGATGCCGGGCAGACGGGGAAGAGCGTGCCGCCGGAATCCGGCATCAAGGGCGGAACAGAGCGGCCACCGGCGAAGGTGCCGCTCGCGAGTGACCCCGGCCTGTCGACCGGGATCGACGGTTCGGCGCCCGCGCGATTCGGACCAGGAACCGGGGGTGCGACTTCAACGGGTGTTCAGCTCCCCGCATCAGAGAGGGGGATGCAGAGCAGTATGCCCCGCCCCGGTTTTGCGACCGTGACTGCTGGTGTCACCGACGTTCCGGGCGGTGCCGCCGGTGAGAGCGAGGAGGCGCTGCGGAGCGGCGGTTCGACCGGTCGGGCGCCGAGCAGTGGTGGACTGGTTGTGGGCGCCATCGGCGGAGCTGCTTCGGCCAAGCAGGGGGCCGCCCCGGGACGGGGCCTTGGCAGCGTCGTCGGTGGGAGGGAACACCCGGCGGCCGGAGCGGGCGGGAAGGAGGCCTTCACCGAGGGTGGATCCGGTCTCGGCGCCCGTGGCCGGGTCAATGGAGGCAGTCCACCGCGTCCCGGAGGGATTGCGGGGCAAGGCGCTGTGCCGCCCTGGACAGGAGCCCATGGGGGTAAGGGCGACACGAGGAAGGCCAAGCGTCCGGACTACCTGGTGGAGGACGAGGAGACCTGGAAGTCGCCCAAGCCCGCCAATCCGAACGTGGTGCAATGAGCGCCGTCCCTGAAGGGGACGGCCAATCCGACCGGCCGGGCCGCAGGTCGCCGACCTACGGCCCGGCTGCCGTGCTGAGTTGGAGTGACCGGGCTTGACGAGCGACCGACTGGCGCGCTGCGGTGCCGTGCTTGCTGCTGGGGCCATGCTGTGGGGGAGCACATCGGTGCCGGCCGGCGCGGATCAGATTCGAGACCAGCAGTGGCCGATGAAGCAGTACCAGGCTGAGGCGAGAGTCTGGCCGGTCAGCCAAGGCGAGGGCGTGATCGTCTCCGTGGTGGACAGCGGTGTCATGGAGGACCACCAGGATCTGGCTGGGCAGGTCCTCCCCGGCGCGGACTTCTCCGGCGCCAAGACCGACGGCCGGGTGGACGGCGAGGGCCACGGCACGGGGATCGCGAGCCTGATCGCGGGACACGGGCACGGCACGGGATCGGGCGTGATGGGCCTCGCACCGAAGGCGAAGATCCTTCCGATCCGGATCAGGGCCGCCGGGGAGCACCCCGAGCTCCGGCAGTCCGACATCGAGCTGGCCGTCCGCTACGCCGTCGATCACGGCGCCAAGGTCGTCAACCTGTCGGTTGGTGGCTATGACCCGCTCGATTCCGCCGCCCGGCAGGCGATCCTCTACGCCGTCTCCAAGGACGTCGTGGTGGTGGCCGCCACCGGGAACAGCGGCGATTCCGGAGCGCCGGTGGAGTACCCCGCAGCGTTTCCCGGCGTCGTGGCCGTGGGGGCCGTCGGCGAGAACGGTTCGCTCTGGGCCCGGTCGACCTCGGGGCCCGAGACGACCCTGGTCGCACCCGGTACGGCGATCTACCAGGCCACGGCCAAGTCGACGTCGGGGTACGGGGTTGGAGACGGCACCTCCGACGCCGCCGCCTACGTCTCCGCCACGGCGGCACTCATCCGGGCCGCGTATCCCGGGTTGTCGGCGGGGCAGGTGATCAATCGGATGATCACGACGGCGACGGCGCCGGCCGATGGGGGCGCTGTGCCGAACGGCCGGTACGGGTACGGGATCCTCGCTCCTGCCAAGGCGTTGGAGGCGAATCCCGCCGTCGACAACGGCCCGCGGGACAATCCGTTGCTGCACCGGGTGGAGTCCCAGGCAACGGATGAGCCGACCGGCACCCCCGCCCCCGTCGTTCCCCAGGCCGGTGGGGCGGGGGGCTGGTACGGGGTCGTCTGGGGCGTGCTCGGGGGTGGGGTGTTGCTCGTCGCCGGGGTTGGGGTGTGGGTGGGGCGGCGGGTGCGTCGGCGGTAGGTGGGGTGGCGGCAATTCGGTGGGCGTTGGCGGCAATGCTGCTGGTGAGGGGTGTGGGGCGGGCTCCATGCTGGGGGCATGACTGAATCGGGGAACAGCGCCGCCATCGTGCCGGACGTCAAGGACTGGACCTGGGTGCTGGAGCGCGCCTGTCCGGATTGCGGGCTGGAGACGCCCTCGGTCGTCCGGGAGGACGTCGCGGGGATGATCCGGGCGAACGCGGCGAGTTGGGTGGCGCTGCTGGGGGCGGACGAGGCCGGGGTGCGCCGGCGGCCGGCTCCTGGGGTGTGGTCGGCGCTGGAGTACGCGTGCCACGTGCGGGACGTGTTCCGGCTGTTCCGCGTGCGGCTGGGGCTGATGCTGGAGCAGGACGGTCCGCTGTTCGCCAACTGGGACCAGGACGCGACGGCCGTCGCCGAGCGGTACGGGGAGCAGCGGCCCGCGGTGGTGGCGGAGGAGCTGCTGGCGGCCGGGGAGGCGCTCGCGGAGGCCTTCGAGGCGGTGGCGGGGGAGGAGCAGTGGCGGCGGACCGGGAGCCGGAGCGACGGTGCGCGGTTCACGGTGGAGTCGTTCTCGCGCTACCTGGTCCACGACCCGGTGCACCACCTGTTCGACGTCACCGGCGTGCGGCACGCGTAGGGTTCACCAGCCGGAGGCCTCGCGCAGCATGGTGCGGCGCAGCCGGCCGGCGACGCTGGCGGTGTCGGTGCCGATGACGTCGGCGATCTCGGGCGCGGCGAGGCCGACGACGTAGTGGAGGATCGCCAGGTCGTCGTCGGCGGGGTGGCGCTGCGGGGTGGCGGGCACGGGCCGGCGGGTGTGTTCGGCGACGGTGCCGCGCAGGATCTGCCAGGCGTGTGCGGTGGGGTTGGCGGTGCCGAGCAACTCGCGCCAGTGGACGGCGATTTCGGCGAACGCCTGCTGGACGGCGGTGGCCGCTTCGGCGCGGTCGGGGAGCCAGACCCGGGCGTAGCTGAGGTACCGCGGGCGGTGGAGTTCGCAGAACGCGGCGAATTCCACGGGCACGTCCGCGGGCAGGTCCGTCGACGGGTCCACCGGAAGACCGGTGGACGTGTCGCCCGGTGGGCGGCCTGGTGGGCCGGACGGTTCGCCGGGCCTCGGGGGCGGCTCGGCGGAGCTCGTGTGACGGTTGGTCATCTCGTCTTCTCGGCAAGGGAGATGGGTGTCTGACGGTCGATCATCTGTGCTCACTCTACGGTAGGCCCTCGGTGCGCTGGGTGACCAATCGGATGGAATGCCCGGATCCCGCCGCCGCTCGGCCGGTTCCCGTGCCGGCCGGTGCGGCGCGGCGCGGGGAAGGTCGGTGGGGCGGCGGCGGGGGGAACCGCGGGAGGGTGGTGCGCAGTGCCGCTGGGGCGTGGGGGTGAGCGTGTCGAGGCTGGTCAGAGGTGTGCGGGCGGGTGCGGTCGGCGTGGTCGGCGTGGGCCGCGCGGCGGTTGATGTGCCACCGTAGGGCTTGCGGCGGCCGGCGTCCACGCCTACGGCGCGAAGGCGTGCGCGCGCAACCGCACGTACGACCGGGGCGCCCGGGACGTGGCG
>NZ_JBFBDY010000418.1:0-5609 GCF_040683475.1 Kitasatospora sp. NPDC093558
AGGGTCGTGCCACCAGCGCCGCCCGCCCGGGATCACTCAGCTGCTGACGCGCGTGTAGGTGAGGAACACCGCACCGCTCTTTAGAACCGTGTGGTCTGCGAGTGTCCAGGTGCGCGGGTCGAAGACAGCCTTGTGGGAGAAGAGCGGGAGCCCGTCGCCGATGGTCAGCGGGCCGACCTTGAGGATCAGCGTGTCGATCTCGCCGTACAGGGCACCCGCGAGCTCGGCGCCGCCGACCAGCCAGATGTCCTTGCCGTCCTGCTGCTTGAGCTCGCGCACGGTCGCCACCGGGTCGTCGGCGACCAGTTCGACGGCCGGGTCCGGGCTCTCGGTCAGGGTTCGGGAGAACACCAGGTGACGCAGGTGGGGGTAGGCGTCGGTGAGGCCGGCCGCGAGACCGATCTCGTAGCTGCGCCGCCCCTCGAGCACGGTGTCGAAGTGCGTGCCCTCTGCCGTGACGGACAGTGCCTGTCGGGCCTGGACGGGCAGCGTCTCCGGGTACTCGGCCACGAGGTGCTGGATGTAGTCCTCCGTTATGGGCCAGAAGCCGTTCGGCCCGGTGGGGTCATCACCGTCCGGGCCCGCGATGAAGCCATCGAGAGTGGTGGCGACGAAATAGGTCAGCTTGCGCATGGACTGTCCGTTCTCTGCTGAGGGCGGTTGCGGGTCAGGTTGCGGGCACGTCGAGTTGGAATTCGTGCGTGCGCCGGTAGGAGCGGAAGCCCAGGGCGTGGTTGACCGCCAGCATGTGGACGTTGTCGCCGGCGTTGTCCGTCTCGATCTCGACGACGCCCGGGTGCTCGGCGCGCAGCCGGCGCACCATGGCGGCCTTGACCCACAGCCCGAGGCCGTGCCCTCGGTGCTCGGGCACGACCGCCGTGTCGTACTGCTGGGCGCGCGTCGGGCAGCCGTGGGGCAGGACGATCTCGGTGTAGCCGGCCATGGTGCCGTCGTCGTGGACGGCGGCGACGGTCAGCAGGGTGTCTCCGCGGTCGGCGACCACCGTGGCCATGGCGCGGACGCGGTCGGCGTCCCACGCCTCGTTGCCGTAGTCCAGGTCTCCGAGGGGCATGTCGTTCATCGCGTTCTTGGCCGTGGCGAAGGCGTCGGCGAGGCCGTCGGGCACCGTTCCGGTCCATCCGGTCAGCCGGTAGGCGTACTCGGCACCGTCGGACTGCAGAAGCCAGCCCTCGTTCGCCTGGTCCAGGCGCAGGATCAGGTGTTCCAGGGTCAGCACCCGGCGGAAGCCCCACCGTGCGCAGAAGGCCTCTCCCGGGCTGTCGGCCGGAGCTTCGACGACCAGGCTGCGCCGGTTCTCGGTGCGGCAGGCCGCCACGGCAGCCGACAGCAGGCGGGAGCCGGTGCCCAGACGCCGGTGTGCGGGGTCGACGTGAAGTTCCAGCTCGGCCAGGTGATCTCGGCCCGGCGAGGTGAACAGCCGCAGCCCCGCGACTGCGACCGGGACGCCGTCCGCTCCGGTGGCCAGCCAGGCCAACCGGCGGCTGTCCAGGGCGGGCTTGGTGAGCCGGGCGTGGATCTGCCCGGGGGCGGGCGGCGGTACTCCGGGCAGGTCGTGGGCCATCGAGGCGACGACGACCTGATGCCACGCGGCGGCCTCGGCGACCGAGACGTGATCGAGTTGAACGAGGTGGGGGTGGTCGGGCAAGAGAAAACTCCCGTGATGTGCGTTGAGCGTACGTCGAGTGCGCCTGCTGGACCCGTGCTGCGTCAGTTCGCGGTGCCGGGACTCCAGCGGTCCAGAGCGAGATAGGCCGGCAGCCACTCGTCGGTGCAGGCGGCGCGGGTGGCGGGGGGTAATGGGGCAAGCAGCTTCGCCACCGTCGCTTCGTCGGCCCCGTCCAGCAGCCACGGCAGCAGGACCGGCGCGTCCCGGGCGATGCGCTGCGCATGGACGTGGCCGAATCGGCCCCACTGCTCGGACGTCAACGCCCGCTGGACCAACGGCAGGGCCCCGTTCTCCTCGTGTTCGAGGTGTCCGGCCAGGCCGGTGGCCAGCGCGTCGGTCAAGGCGCCCAGCCGCAGTGGGTCCGCCTGTGGGTCGGCCAGCGCAGCGTCGACGGCCTCGATCACCGGTCGGATGGCAACGTGTTCGGCCTCCAGAGCCGCCAGGAGAGCCAGCTCCTTCGGGCGGCCGGCCAGGTTTCGGCGCAGCGCGGGCCACAGCGCGTCGTCCTCGGCGGTGTGGTGGGCGTGGAGGGCCTGCTTGAACATCCTCCATCCGGCAGAGGTGGCCAGTACACGCTGGGGGTCACGGTCCGCGGAGGTGGTGATCCGGTCGAGGTGGGCCAGTTCCCGGCGCAGGGCGTCGTGCGTCGCCCACACCACGGTCAGGTCGATGGCGTCGCGCCGGTCGGATTGCATGCCCTCAACCCTCGTGCGAGTCGCGACGATGATCAAGGTAAACTTCGGCGCTGTTCGATAACCGCTGGGTTATCGATGGAGGATCGGGGAGCCGGTGGAGCTGCGGGACATCGAGATCTTCCTGGTCCTGGCCGAGGAGCTGCATTTCGGCCGGGCCGCACAGCGGCTGCACGTCTCGCAGGCCCGCGTGAGTCAGGCCATCAAGAAGCAGGAGCGGCGCATCGGCGCCGAGCTCTTCACCCGCACCAGCCGCACGGTGTACCTGACCGAGGTCGGCCGGCAGTTCCGCGACGATCTGCGGCCGGTCTACACGGGCCTGCACGAATCCCTGGAGCGCGCCCGGCTGGCGGCCCGTGGCATCACCGCACAGCTCCGCGTCAGCCTGCTGCCCTTCAACGTCGTGGATCTGCACCCCTACTGGAAGGAGTTCCGCAGGCGGTACCCGCACTGGGGACTCCAGGTCCGCCAGGCAACCTTCACCGACGTGTTCGGCCAGCTCCGCAGCGGTGCCATGGACGTCGTCGTCCCCTGGCTGCCTGTGCAGGAGCCGGACTTCACCGTCGGGCCGGCCCTGTGCACCGACTCCCGGATCCTGGCCGTGGCCGCCGACCACCGGCTCGCGGAACGGGACTCCGTGCCACTGGAGCTGTTCGCCGACTTCCCGCACAGCACCGCCCTCGGCTTGCCGGACTACTGGGAGGACACGTACCTGCCCTTCCACACCCCACGAGGCCGGCCGATCGAGCGCATCGCAGCCGCGGACAACGCCGATGAGCTGATCAACATGGTCGGCATGGGCGAGATCATCCACAGCTTCCCCGGCCATGTCACCAGGCACTGGGGCATGTCGAACATCCGGTGGCTTCCCATCCCCGACTTGACGACCATGACCTTCGCCCTGGTCTGGCGGACCGAATCCGAGAACGACCTCATCCGCGCCCTGGCCGACACGGTGCGAGATCTCGGCACGTTCCGATTCTGATCCAGCCCGCCTGCTCCACCACTTCGTTGACACCTCAGGGGTGGCTCAGGGCGGCGACGGCGTCGGCGATGTAGTGGTCCCCGAATCGGATCAGGGGAGCGTACTGGGCCGCGCGACGATGGCGCATGAGCCGCAGTTCGGCGACGGCGTTGTCCGGGCCCTCGGGCCGCTGCGCGATGGAACGGCGCAGATGCACCATCGAGTAAGCCAGGGTGACGTGCCGTTCGGCGTCCACGATGTCGGCTTCCAGGAGGGAGCCCCGTGCCTCGGCCAACTCGGGCGAACGGGCGGCCAGTTCCCCGTAGGGGTCGGGCAGCACCGTCAGCAGGTCCTTCATCGCCGCCCGGAACAGGCTGTACCCCCGGTGCTGGCGCCGCTCAACGGGACGTCCGTCGACGGAGGCGCCACTCCATGCTCCTGTACCTGCAGAAACTCTGACCCATCACCGAGGCCGACGTGGTGGGCGGCAGGACCGCCGGCGGCGCCGCAGCCACCATGCTGCTGCCCCGGCGGCCGCCAGCGCGGCGAGCGTGATGACCCACCAGTGGCCGAACCAGGCGGCGAGCGCACCCGAGGCCACGGCGACGATCAGGGCAGGACCGGCGCAGCAGACGACGGCTGCGGCAGCGACGGCCGCGAGCATGGCGGCCGTCCCGCTCCGGGCGGTCGGGTCGCGGCGTTGGGGAGGGCTCATGGTGGTCCGGCTCACTGCGCTGGTCCGGCCAGCAGCGGTCCGAAGATGTCCGCGCCGAGGCGCTCGGCCTCGGCCTGGTCCAGGACGGCGCCGTTGAGGCCGGCGTTCCTCCCGGTCCACTGCTCGGCGGTGTCACGGTCGGTGAAGAAGCGCAGGTAGCCGCAGCACAGGGCGGCGGCCGGGCCGTTGCCGGGGCGGGCGCCGTAGTAGACCACCGCGGTGGCCGGCTGCCACGTGGCTGTCCCGTCGGTGAACTCCACGCGGACGGGCTCACCGGTGACCGGGTCGGCCGAGGTGATGACGGCGTCGGCGCCCAGCATGACCGGGATGCCGAGCGCGTCGATCGCGCACATCGACCACACCGTCGGCCCGTCCGCGATCTGCACGACATGCTCGGTGGGGGTGACGGAGAACGGGTACGCGGCTTGGATTCGGCCGGTGTCGTCCAGGGTGAGGAAGTCCTCGGCGGCCAGTTCCGCGAGCACCCGGTCGGCCGGCACGGCGAAGGGCTCGGCGGCCCGGTCCAGCTCGGCCTGCCCCGGCGGGGCACCGGTGGTGGCGAAGGAGCGCAGGACGGCCTGCTGCACCGCCCGCAGGCCGCCCTCGACCGGAGCGAGGCGACCCCGCCCTGCCCGTCCGGCGGACCGGTCCGCACCGCCAGTGGCGGGAGTGCCGAGCGCGCGCCGCAACTCCTCGACGGAGGGCGCTCCGCCGACCCGGCCGTCGGCTCCGCGATACAGGCGGCAGGACACGCTGGCCGACGTGCCCGGGACGGCGAACGGGTCGCGGCCGTCCACCAGCAGCGTCGGCGAGCCGTGCATGCCCCGGCGCTCGGCCTCCGCCTGGTCGTCGACCACGTGCTCGGCGACCTCCACGTCCGTACGGCCCGCGAGGGCGAGCACCAGCCGCTCCTTGAGCACCGGCCCGTTCGGGCAGTCCGGGACGATCAGCATCTCCACGCGCATCGGCGACACCTCCGGGTCACGGACACTCCAGGTCACGCGGCCCACGGTAGACCTTCCAGCACACTGGAAGGTCAAGGGCTACCGTGGAGGCATGCGCATCGGAGCCCTCGCCGCCGCCACCGGCACCACCACCAAGACCCTGCGCTTCTACGAGCAGGCCGGGCTGCTGGCGGACCCGCCCCGCACCTCGGGCGGCTACCGCGAGTACCCGGCCCACGCCCCGGCCCGGGTGGGTTTCATCCGCTCCGCCCAGGCGGCCGGCCTCAGCCTCGCCGAGATCCGCGACGTCCTGGCGATCCGCGACGACGGCCACCCGCCCTGCGTCCACGTCACCGAGCTCCTCGACCGGCACCTCGCCGACGTCGAGCACCGGATCGCCGAACTGGAGGCGACCCGCGACACGCTGCGCGAACTGACCCGCACCGCCTCCGCAACCGACCCCGCCACCTGCGCGGAGGGCGACATCTGCCGCATCCTCACTGCCGGCTGAGCGGAACCGCTACCTGCCAGTGCTGTGCGACTCCGCGACTTCTCGTGGACAGCGCCACCTGCTCGTTGTCGCCTTGTGGCACACCAAGCGGGTACC
>NZ_JBFBDY010000419.1:0-5591 GCF_040683475.1 Kitasatospora sp. NPDC093558
CACGGGCGGGGCCGTCCCCGGCTCCGGCGGGGGCGGCGGCGAGGTCAGCCTCAGCACCGGCGGCACCGGCGCCGGCGGCTCGGCCAACCCGGCCCCTGCCACCGGCGGTGCCGGCGCGGCGGCGGGCGGCGCCGGTGGTGCGGCGGCGGGTGGCGCAGCGGCCGGCGGTGCCGGCGGGGGCGCCCCCGCGGTGAACACCCCCGACGTGATGGCGCTGCCGATCTGCGCCTCCTCGCAGGTGGCCCTGGAGCTGGCCAGCACCCAGAACTCGTACCAGTCCAAGGACAAGCCGCGGTTCGCCCTGACGGTGAAGAACTCCTCCGGCGCCAACTGCCGCGTGGACCTGGGCCGGACGACCTCGGCGATCACCGTGACCGCCGCCAACAAGGGCGACCGGGTCTGGTCCTCGGGCGACTGCCCGACCGACCGGGGCAGCCTGTGGGTGCAGCTCCCGGCCAACGGCAGCCAGATCGAGACGTTCACCTGGGACCGCAGCCGCAGCAAGCCGCAGTGCGCCACGCCCGACCCGGCGCCCCCGGCGAACGACACCTACGTGGTGAACGCCGACCTCAGCGGCCTCACCGGCGACAAGGTCTCGGCGCGCATCTCGATCCGCCTGGACGGCTGACCGGCCGTCACCCCGCCATCACGGCGAAGCCCCCGATTCGCGAACTGCGGTCGGGGGCTTCGGTGTTCTGCGGGCGCGGATCGACACACATCTGATGGGTAGAGCCAGACAGACCGTCGGCGGGCCGTCCGGTGGTCAGACGTAGCGCTCCAGGATGGACGATTCGGCAAGGCGGGACAGGCCCTCGCGGACCGAGCGAGCGCGGGTCTCGCCGACGCCCTCGACCGTCTGCAGGTCGTCGATGCTCGCGGCGAGCAGCTTCTGCAGCCCCCCGAAGTGCTCGACCAGGCGCTCTATCACCGTGTTGGGCAGGCGCGGGATCTTCGCCAGCAGCCGGTAGCCGCGCGGCGAGACGGCGGCGTCCAGCGACTCCGGCGAGCCCGAGTAGCCGAGCGCCTTGGCGACCGTCTGCAGGTCGAGCAGCTCGGCGTGGGTGAGCGCCTCCAGGTCGGCCAGCACCTCGGTGACCGTCCGGCCCTTCTTGGCGGCCCGCTCCGGGAAGTAGTCCCGGGCGACCAGCTCGCGCTCCGGCTCCACGCCCGCGATCAGCTCGTCCAGCTGGAGCGACAGGAGGCGGCCGTCGATGCCGAGCTCCAGCACGTAGCCGGCGATCTCGGTGGCGATCAGCCGGACCATCTCCAGGCGCTGGGCGACGGCGGTGACGTCCCGGACCGTCACCAGGTCCTCGATCTCCAGCGCGGACAGCGTGCCGGCGACCTCGTCCAGGCGGAGCTTGTAGCGCTCCAGGGTGGCGAGCGCCTGGTTGGCGCGGGAGAGGACGGTGGTCGAGTCCTCCAGCACCCGGCGGGTGCCGTTGACGTACATCGCGATCAGCCGCATCGAGTGCGAGACCGCGACCACCGGGTAGCCGGTCTGCCGGTTGACCCGCTCGGCGGTGCGGTGGCGGGTGCCGGTCTCGTCGGTGGGGATGGTGGAGTCCGGCATCAGGTGGACGCCGGCCCGGACGATCTTGGTGATGTCCTTGTCCAGCACCACCGCGCCGTCCAGCTTGCACAGCTCGCGCAGCCGGGTCGCGGTGAACTCGACGTCCAGGACGAAGCCGCCGGTGCAGATCGACTCGACGTTCTTGTCGAAGCCGAGCACGATCAGACCACCGGTGTTGGCCCGCAGGACCCGCTCCAGGCCGTCGCGCAGCCCCGTGCCGGGCGCGATGGCGCTGAGGGAGGCCCGCAGCAGGGCCTCCTCACGGGAGGACTTGTCCGCCCCCCGGTCGCTGGCTGCCACGTGACTCCTCCGGTCGACCCGTGCCGCGCGCCTCGCGCCGTGCGCCGGCCTGCGGTCTGTTGCTCTGTCGCTCAGTACCGCTCGGTACTCGCCTTCTCGTCAATGAGACAGGGGAAAGTCTAACTGCGTGTGGCGGAGACAGGGCTTGGGTCAGCGCAGTTCGTCGGAGTCGAGCGGCTCCCAGCCGTCCATCAGCTCCTCGGGGTAGGCGGCGACCCGGGCCTGGCGCGGGGCCGGCGGCGCCGACGGTGCCTCACCACGCGCCTCGCCGCGCGGCTTGGCGGCGGCCTTGCGGCGGCCCGGGATCGCGCGCAGCGCCTCGCCGATGTCGGACACCTCGACCACCTTCATGCCCGGCGGCACCTTGCCCGGGTCCGGCGGGACGAGGGCGTGCGTGAAGCCCAGCCGGTGCGCCTCGGCGAGCCGCCGCTGCACACCCGTCACCCGGCGCACCTCGCCCGCCAGGCCGACCTCGCCGATCGCCACCAGGTTGCTCGGCAGCGGGGTGTCGGTGGAGGAGCTGGCCACCGCGAGCGCGACCGCGAGGTCCGCGGACGGCTCGCTGAGCTTCACGCCGCCGACCGTCGCGGTGTAGATGTCCTGCTTGCCGAGCTTCACGCCGCCGTGCCGCTCGACGACCGCGAGGATCATCGCGATCCGCGGCGACTCCAGGCCGGAGGTCGTCCGGCGCGGCGACGGGATCTGCGAATCCACCATCAGCGCCTGCACCTCGGCCACCAGCGGGCGCTTGCCCTCCAGCGTGACGGTGAGGCAGGTGCCGGGGACGGGCTTGTCACGCCTGGTCAGGAAGAGGCCGGACGGATCGGCCAGGCCGACGATGCCCTCGTCGTGCAGCTCGAAGCAGCCGACCTCGTCGGTGGCGCCGTAGCGGTTCTTGACCCCGCGGATGAGCCGCAGCCGGGCGTGCCGGTCGCCCTCGAAGCTCAGCACCACGTCCACCAGGTGCTCCAGCAGGCGGGGGCCGGCGATCTGGCCGTCCTTGGTGACGTGGCCGACCAGCAGGGTCGCCATGCCGCGCTCCTTGGACGCCCGGATCAGCGCGCCCGCCACCTCGCGGACCTGGGCCGGGCCGCCGGGGGCGCCGTCCAGCTCGGCGGAGGCGATGGTCTGCACCGAGTCGAGGATCAGCAGGCCGGGGCCGACCGCCTCGATGTGCCCGAGCACCGCGCCGAGGTCCTGCTCGGCGGCGAGGTAGAGGTGCTCGGAGAGCGCGTTGATCCGGTCGGCGCGCAGCCGGACCTGGCCGGCCGACTCCTCGCCGGTGACGTAGAGCGTGCGGTGCTGGGCGGTGGCCGCCTTGGCGGCGACGTCCAGCAGCAGCGTGGACTTGCCGACGCCGGGCTCGCCGGCCAGCAGCACGACGGCGCCGGGGACGAGGCCGCCGCCGAGCACCCGGTCCAGCTCGGGGACGCCCGTCGACCTGGCCGTCGCGACCTGGCCGTCCACCTGGGCGATCGGGCGGGCGGGCGCGCTGACCGGGCCGGCCGCCGTCGTCCGGATCGGCACCGCGCCGTACTCCTCCACCGTGCCCCAGGCGTTGCACTCCGGGCAGCGGCCGACCCACTTGGGCAGCTGGTTGCCGCACTCGGTGCAGCGGTACGCCGGGCGCGGTTTGGCGGTGGTCTTGGTACGGGCAGCCATGGGGCCCACCGTAGCGCCTGGGTACGACAGCGACGGGCGCGCTCGGGTGCTCCGGGTGCGGCAGTGGTTCGGTGGCCGTTGCGGTGGCGGCTCGGTGGCCATTTCGGTGGCCGTTCGGTGCTGGTGTCGGTGGCGGTTCGGTGGCCGATTCAGTGGCCGTTCGGTGCGGGGCGTCCACACACGTGGGCGATGTTGTTACCCGAAAGAAGTACATACGCCAGGAATCGGCCGGACGGGCCGCCCACCCTGCCTACCGTCGGACGGGTGACAACGCGTACTGATGGGCCGCCGCGCGCGCAAGGCCCGGCGACGGCCGTGCTCGCGGCGTACGACCGGCAGGTGGACGGCCTGTTCACCTACTGCCTCTCGGTGCTGTGCGAGCACGACACCGCCACCGACACCCTGCACGAGGTCCGTGACCTGGCGCAGCGGCACGGCGCACGGCTGGCCGAACCCGGGCTCGTCCGGGCCTGGCTGTTCTCGCTCGCCCGCTACTGCTGCCTGCGGCGGCTCGCCGACGGTGCCGGACGGCCGGCCGCCACCGTGCTGACCGAGGCCGAGGCGGCCCGGCGCCGGCGCGAGCTGGCCTCGCTCGCCTGGCCGGAGGCGGCCGGGACCGACCCCGAGCAGCGGGAGGCCCTGGAGCTGTCGGTCCGCCACCGGCTGACCCCGCTGGAGGTGGCGGCGGTGCTCGGGCTGCCGTTCGACGCGACCCGGGCGCTGCTCGGCGCGGCGCAGGCGGAGGTGGCGAGGACCAGGTCGGCGCTGCTGGTGCTCGGCGTGGGCAGCTGCCCGGAGCTGGACCGGCTCGGCGGGGCCGGGGCGGAGAGCTGGCGGGACTGGGTGCTCGGGCCGGCGCTGCGGCGGGAGCTCGTGCAGCACGTCGTCGACTGCCCGACCTGCCGGGGGACGGCGGAGCGGGTGGCGGACGAGGCCTCGGACGGTCCGGGGCCGTCGGGGCTCGCCGGGCTGCCGTTGCTGACGGCGCCGGTCGCGGCGCGGGAGGGGTCGGGCGAGGGGTCGGGGGCGCGCGACGGGGTGGTGACGTACCTGCCGCAGGCGGCCGGGGCGGCGCGTGGTCCGGGTGCGGAGGCGGCCGTCGAGCCGGGGCTGCGGTTCGACCAGAGCGGCTTCCCGCGGCACCGCGCGCCGGACGCCGGGCGGGGCCTGGCCGTCCGGCGGCGGGTCGTGACCACCGGGGTGCTCGCAGCCGTGCTGGCGGCGCCGGTGGTCGCGCTGTGGGCCGGACACCGGGGCGGCGGCGGGCCCGGTGCGACCGCGGCGGTCTCGTCGGTGCGGGTGGACGAGGCCGGACGGCAGGCGGAGGAGCGGCCGTCGGGGGCGGGGGCCGGCGGGGTCGGGGTCACCACGGCGGGGACGGGCTCCGCCGGCGTGGTGGGGGTGCCCGGGATGGAGCTCGCGGGGGCCGGGGCGATGGCTGCAGAAACGTTGCTTCCCACCTTCCGCGGGCCTCTGCTCCAAGGACCCGCCGTCCCGGTGCCGGGCCGGGGCGCGACCCCGCTCGGCAGCCCGACGCTGATCGCCGCCCCCGCGGCGCCGGTCGGGTCCGGCTGGGCGGCGGGCGGCGGCGGTGCCGACCGGCCCGCGCCGACCGGGCTGCTCACCGTCGAGGCGGGCGAGTACGGCAGCCGGACGGTCCTCACGCTCACCAACTCCGGTGCCACCGACATCCGTTGGCACGCGGTCGTGGACGCGGCCTGGCTCCGGCTCAGCCGCGACTCCGGGACGCTCGAACCGGGCCGGCGCATCACGGTGATCGTCACGGTGGACGACGACCTCGCCCCCGCCGAACACTGGACGGCCCGGATCGCGCTGCCGCCGTCCGAAGCCGTGGTCACCCTGGAGGGCGGGCCGCAGAACCGAGGCGGCTCCGCCTCGCCGACCGCCTCGCCGACCCCGACGGCTGCTCCGACCACGGCACCGACGGCTGCGCCCACGGCGGCTCCGACGGGTGCTCCGACGACAGGTCCGACGTCAGGTCCGACGGCGGGTCCGACGGCGGGTCCGACGTCGACGGGCGCGCCGACGCCCGCAC
>NZ_JBFBDY010000420.1:0-5563 GCF_040683475.1 Kitasatospora sp. NPDC093558
GGCCTCGCCCCGTTCCGCGGCGCGGTCGCCGACCGCCGGCGCCGCATCGGCGAAGGCGCCGAACTCGCCCCGGCCCTGCTCTACTTTGGCTGCGACCGGCCCGACGCCGACTACCTCCACCGCGCCGAACTGGAAACCGCCGAACGCGCCGGCGCCGTCACCCTGCGCCCGGCCTTCAGCGAGGCCCCCGAACACGGCCGGCGCTTCGTCCAGGACCGCATCGCGGCGGAGGCCGACGAGGTGTGGCGACTCCTTGCCGACGGCGCCGAGGTCTACGTGTGCGGCGACGGCGCCCGCATGGCCCCCGGCGTCCGCGCCGCCTTCCGCACCCTCTACCTGACCTACACACCGGGCGGCGCCGACGAGGAGCAGGCGGAGGCCTGGCTGCAATCCCTGATCGAAGCCGGCCGCTACGTCCAGGACGTCTACGCAGCCCGGTGACCTGGTAGCGGTCGGGAGCAGGAAGTCGGCGTGGCCGACTTCCTGCTCCCGGGCCTGGTGTCTAGTAGCCCCGGACGAGGAGACCGACCCTGGTCTGGGGCCAGGTGGTGCGGACGTAGTGATCCTCGGCGGCGCGCCAACGCCGGATCCACTCCTCGGAGTTCTCGCCGCGTGCGCGTACGCGCTGGAGGCAGAGGTCCGGCGGCGTATCGACGTACGTGGTGAAGTGGTAGAAGGGGGCGAGCTCGGGACGGGCGGAGTAGACCCCTTCGACGATCACCACGGCCCCGGCGGCGGCCTCGCGCCAGGCCCCGAGCCGCCCGGTGGTCCAGTCGTGGACCCGGTAGCGGGCGGTCCGGCCCTCCCGTAGCGGGATCAGGACCTCGTCCCGCAGACGCTCCCAGTCGAAGTAGCGGTGGTACCCCTGCTCCGCGTCTAGTTGCTCCCGCTCGTGGTCGGGGAGAGGGCGGTAGAAATCGTCGACGCGGACGATGCCCACCGCGCCGCCGATCCGCGCGGCCACCGCGCCGGCCAGCGTCGACTTGCCCGATCCGCCGGTGCCGTCGATGGCGATGACCCGGGTGCTCCCGGGGGTTCGCGGCGCCGTCCGACGGAGGCCGTCGGCCACGTCGTTCGCCCGCTCGGCGAGGTCGGCGGCCTGGTGGAACGACAGTTCGGTGCTCGTCGTCCGCGCGGCACTGGAGAGCACGGCGTCTCGGGCCGGTCCGAGCGACCCGGGGCGGGGTCCGAGCAGCTCCCGCGTCACGAGGATCGCGTCCATGACCCCGGCCCCGAGCTCACGCAGCAGCCACTGGACGCGTTCCATGTCCGCGTCGTCCGCGTCGCCCCCGTCGTCGGCGAGCAGCGGCCGGCACTGCTCGACCAGGAAGGCAAGCCGGGCGCCTCGCTCCGGAGGCAGGCCCCGGACGTCGTCGGACACGGGAGCTCCTCGTGGCTGGCGGGCTGGCGGGCAGGTCGGTTGATCGCAAACTACCTTCCGAGGCCGTCGGTCGGCCACCGCTTTCCGGATGACCGGCGGGCACTGGCACCGCTGGACGACCGCCCGGCTGAGTCGCTGCTCCCTCACGTCCTCGGCGGTGCGTCCTGGTCGACGAACTGGGCCAGCAGGGTGTGTAGCTGCTGCTGCTGCTCGGGGGTGAAGACCTCCAGGAGGCCGGCCATCGCGGTGCGGAACAGGTCGCCCGCTTCCTCCAGCCGGCGCTCGCCCTCCTCGGTGATCAGGATCTCGTAGGCGCGCCGGTCGTTCGGGGTGCGCCGGCGGCGTAGCAGGCCGCGGTGTTCCAGGTCGTCGACGATGCGCACCAGGGTCGACTTGTCGATGCCGAGTGCTGCGCCGAGTTCGCGTTGATTGCGTGCCCCGCCGTCGCGGACGGCGGTGAGGACGCCCGCGTGCTGCAGTTCGATGCCGCTGGGCTTGGCGGCCTGGTTGGCCTTGGCCCGGGCGAGTTGGTGGGCGCGGTACATCAGCAGTCCGAGGGCGGCCGGATCGGAGGGTTGAGGTTCCATGGGGGTGATGCTAGCGTCCGAGACAGTCTCATCTGAGACGATCTCAACTTGGGGTTGAATCATGCGCGTTCTGATCATCGGAGCGGGCCTGGCCGGCCCGTGCCTCGCCCACGGGCTGCGCCGGCACGGTCACGAGGTGCGGCTCTTCGAGCGGGATTCCGCCATCGACGCCCGCTCGCAGGGCTACCGGATCCACATCGGCGGCGACGGGGACGCGGCGCTGCGCAGGTGGCTGCCCGCCGAGGCCTACGAACAGGCCGTCGCGACGGCGTGCGCGGCCACGGGCGGTGTCAGCATGGTCGGGCCAGACCTGCGGGACTTCGTCGAGATCCCGGTTCCGCCGGATGCGGCGGGCATCACCGTCGACCGGCTGACGCTGCGGCGGATCATGCTGCGGGACCTGGCGGACGCGGTCCGCTTCGGCGCCGGCTTCTCCCGCTACGAGGTGCTCGACGACGGCACCGTCCGCGTCTTCCTCACCGACGGCACCACCGCCGAGGGGGACCTGCTGGTGGCCACGGACGGCGTCAACTCCGCTGTCCGGCGCCAGCTGTTGCCCGACTACTCGGTGGTCGTGCAGGATAGTCGGCTGATCTACGGCCGCACACCGATGACGGACAGGGCAAGGGAGTTGACGCCACAGCAGGCCCTCGACGGCTTCCTGGGCGTCGTCGGTGCCGACGGCCGTGGCCTCGCCCTGGCCGCCCAGCGGTTCCGCCGCGACCCGGCGGACTTCGGGCTGCCCGCGGCCGAGGACTACGTGATGTGGGGCCTGACCGCGCCCGCCGACCGCTACGGTCCGGACCTCTACGACCTCGCCCCCGCCGAGCTGTTGGCGCTCGCCGAGCGGACCGTCGCCGACTGGGACCCCGCGCTGGGCGCACTGGTCGGGCTCGGCGACGTCCGGTACGTCGTGCCCGCCGCCATCCAGGCCGCCGAGCGCCCCGGTCCGTGGCCGACGGTGCCGGTGACGCTCGTCGGCGACGCCGCCCACCCGATGCCCCCGGCCGGGATCAGCGCGGGCGTCGCGATCCACGAGGCGGGGCTGCTCGCGTCCCGGCTCGTCCCCGGTGCGCCGCTGCTCGACGCCGTCCGCGCGTACGAGGCGGAGATGCTCGACTACGGCTTCGCGGCGGTCGCGGCGTCCACCCGGCGCCACACCGGCGACTTCTCGTAGCCGGGCGCCCCCGGCTACTCCCGCGGTCGGAAGGCCGGCCCCGCGGCTTCGACGTAGCCGAGGAACGCCGCCCCCGCGGAGGAGACGTGCAGGTCGACGACGACCTCCTCGCCCTCCCGGCGGCCGCGCTCCGAGATCTCCAGGCCGATCAGCGCCAGGTCGCCGGCCTGGCCCCGCAGTTCGTACTGCTCGCGGGTCTCCTCGTCGACGTCACCCGTCTCGTCCCGCTCCCAGGCGTCCACCGCGGCCTGGGCCACCGCCGCGGGCAGCCGTACGGTGACGCGGCCGACCTGGGCGTGGACGTGCTCCCCGATCGCCGCCAGCAGCTTCGAGTCTTCCCGGTACCGGACGTACTGCTCCTCATCCACCACGCGGCGAGGCTACCCGGACCGCCGCGCCCGGCTCGACCGCATTGTGTCGGGCCCTCAAGAGACCCGCAGGGTGAGCTCGGCCGTGTGGAGCCGGCCGGCGGTCTGGAACTGGAGGAAGACGCGCCAGTTGCCGGGCTCGGGGAGCATCGCCTGGAACGTCAGCGTCGGGCCGCCGTGGTCACTGGTGACGGCGTTCGCGGGGTGGAGGTGCGCGAGAGCCTGGTCGCCCTCGTGGAAGGCGCTGAGGTGGGCGTAGCTGTCCAGGTAGGGCTGGAGGTCGGTGACCGGGCGGCCGTCCTGGTCGATGGTGGCGGTCAACTGGTAGGCGCCGGACATGGGTTGGGCGCGCAGCGTGACGTTGTAGCCGTCCACCGTGGTGCGCTCGGCGGGCGCGGGCAGGGGGACGGGGGCGGCCTCGCCGGGGATGGTCAGGGTGCGGCTGAGGACGTGCTCCGGGCTGTGGGGGCCGGTGTTCGGGACGAAGTCGGCGTACAGCCGCCAGGTGCCCGGGTCGAGGGGCGCGAGGTCGGCGGTCCAGGTGCCGTCCGGGGCCTGGTCCGGGTGGAGGTGGCGGAAGCCGGTGAGGTCGCTGCGGATCGCGTAGAAGTGCAGCTTCTTAGTCTGGTGGACGGCGAGGTCGGTGACGGGTGCGCCGTCCGGCCCGGTGATCGTGAAGCGGACGGGCGACGCGGTGGTCTCCAGCGCGAGCCGGTACCCGCCCTCCTCCGACGCGAGGCCGCGGGCGGTCGGCGCGGGAGCCATCGCGGGCATCGCGGGCATCGCGGGCATCGCGGTCTGAACAGGCTGCAAGGACTGCACGGGCTGCCCAGGCTGCGGGCTCCGCGGGACGGACAGCGCCATGCCGAGCACGAGCAGCGTCGGCACGCAGGACGCGAGCAGCCAGCCTCGGGAGAACGGACGGGCGGCAGCGGTCATCGGCGGGTCCTTCGGGTCGGGGGTCTTTCGGGCTTCCTGAAGAGGAGACCTCCGGCCGGCGCCGGGATCACACAAATCGCGCGACGGGAACGCGTGGTCGGGAGGCCCGCCGGACCCTGGCATGATCGGAGACATGCACGAACGAGTGATCGCAGCCTGTGACGGAGCTGCCAAGGGGAACCCCGGCCCGGCGGGCTGGGCGTACGTCGTCGCGGACGCCGCCGGGGCGCCGCAGCGCTGGCAGTCCGGCGCGCTCGGGCACAGCACCAACAACATCGGCGAACTGACGGCCCTGCGCGAGCTGCTCGCCTCGACCGACCCCGCCGCCCCGCTGGAGGTGCGCCTCGACAGCACCTACACCCGGGACGCGGTCACCAAGTGGCTCGTCGGCTGGAAGCGCAACGGCTGGAAGACGGCCGCCGGCAAGCCAGTCGCCAACCGCGAGCTGATCCAGGAGATCGACGCCCTGCTGGAGGGCCGCGACGTCGCCTTCCAGTACGTCCCCGCCCACCAGGTCGACGGCGACCCGCTGAACGCCATCGCCGACAAGGCCGCGAGCGACGCCGCCCGCACGCAGCAGGGCGCCGGCGGCACGGCCGCCGACCTGCCCGTGCCGGACCCGGTCACGGCCTCCGCGCGCCCGGCGAAGGCGGCAAAGGCGGCGAACGCCTCGGCCAAGCCCGCGGCCAAGAAGACGGGCACCTCCCGCACCCTCGCCGCCCGCTACCCCGGCACCTGCCCCTGCGCCCGCCCGTACGCCAAGGGCGACAAGATCACCAAGGTCGGCAGCAGCTGGGGCCACCCGGAGTGCGCGGCGGCCCACGCCTGAGCTCGTCCGGCGACGGACTTCTTACCCGCCTCTGCCGTTTACCTTGCACACGGCAGACAGGGCACCGGCACGCTGGCGGCAGGCCACCCGGACCTCCGGGCCCCCGGACCTCCGGACCTCCGGATCCCGGGCCTCCGGACCCCCGGACCACCCCCGCCACCAGCGAAGATGACACCATGACAGACACCACCGCAGCCCGCCGCACCGTCCTCGTCGTCGAGGACGACCCGGGCGTGCGCAACACCCTCTACCGGGGCTCGGGCCGGCAGTCCGCGCCCGGGT
>NZ_JBFBDY010000421.1:0-5550 GCF_040683475.1 Kitasatospora sp. NPDC093558
GGTGGTGGACCGCCACGCCCGGGCCCAGGATGCGGCCGGCCGCGCCGAGGCGGCCCGCGAGCACGACGGTCACGGAGTCGGTGTCCACGGGCGGGCGTTGCTCGACGTGGACGCCGGGCGGCAGCGTCTCGACGGTCAGGCCGGCACGTACGGACGGCCGGTGCCGCGGGTCGACCGGGCGCTGGAGGGCGGGCGCGGTACGGGGGACGGCGGCGGGGACGAGAATCACGTGGATTGCCTCCGAATTCGGTGGGCGGACGAACGGCGTTGGGGTCAGGGGCGGTTGTGGCGCGCGTGACGGCGTTCGGCACGGCGGCGGGCGAGGCTCGCGCGTGTCACTGCGGTGTGGCGGGACACGGCGAGGGTGAGGCAAAGGAGTTCTGCACCGAGCGGTCCGGCTTCGAGGTGGAGCGTGCGCCCGCGCGGGGCCAGGAGGAGATCGCCGTCCGAGGCCAAGTGGTCGGGCTCGTCGGTCCGTTGGCCGACGGTGGCGGCGCCGCGCAGGACGTGGAGCACGGTCTCGGCGTCGGCGCGTCCCGGCAGGACGTGGTGGGCGCCGGGGCTCAGGCGCAGGTGGTCGAAGGACTCGCAGGCGCTGGTGAGCATGGAGCGGCGGGCGAGGCAGCGGATGCGGACGCGTTCGCCGGCCGGGCCGAGGATGACGGCGGCGGAGGCCGTCGCGGCGGAGACGATCACCGGGGTTCGCCTTCTTTCGGGGCTTCGGCGGGGTACGGGACGGCGAGGACGGCGTGGAAGTACTCCATCCCGGCGGTGCCGGCCGTGAGGACGGTCCGGGAGCCGATCGGGAGGGTGAGCGCGGTGCCCTCGACGAGGGGAATGCCGGCGTCGGGGGCCGCGGCGGCATCGAGAGCGGCGGCATCGGGGGCGGAGGCCAGGCCGGAGCCGGCGGTGACGTAGAGCATGTGCTCGACGGTGTCGGCGGTCACCTCGGCGCCGTGGCCCGGGTCGAGCCACTGCAGGCCGACGCCGCGCAGCGGTCCGGCGAGCAGGTGGCCGGGGTCGACGGCGCCGCGTCGGCGCAGGTCGGTGAGGACGGTGCCCGGCATCTCGGGGCTCCTTCGGGTCGCGGCGGGCTCCGGCGGCTCGCCTTTGACCGCTACCGTCCGCCGCCCGCCATCCCGGCCACACGGGGGCTGGGTCCCGTCCGGTTCCCGTCCCGCTCCCGGGCTGGGAGTAGGACGGGGGCGGGACGCGGCGGGACGGGACGGGACGGCGGGACGGGACTGCCCGACGTACCGTGGAACACGGAGGCTGCGCGATGCACGTCACCGGTTCCCACTTCACCGACCGCACCGACGCCGGCCGCCGCCTGGCCGCCCGCCTGGGGCACCTGGGCGGCTCCGGGACCGTCGTCGTCGCCCTGCCGCGCGGCGGGGTGCCCGTCGCCGCCGAGGTCGCGGCGGCGCTCGGCGCGCCCCTGGACATCTGCGTGATCCGCAAGCTCGGCGTCCCGTACCAGCCCGAACTCGGCATGGGCGCGATCGGCGAGGGCGGCGTCCGCGTCCTGAACGACGAGGTGATGCGTCTCGGCGGGATCACCCCCGACCAACTGGCCGACGTGGAGCGGCACGAGCGCGCCGAGCTGGAGCGCCGCGCCCGCCGCTACCGGGGCAACCGCCCGCCCGCGGACCTGCACGGCCGGACGGTCGTCGTCGTCGACGACGGCATCGCCACCGGCTCCACCGCCCGCGCCGCCTGCCGGATCGTCCGCGCCCGCGGCGCCGCCCGCGTGGTGCTCGCCGTCCCCGTGGCGCCCCGGGACTGGACGGACCGCCTGGCCGACGTCGCCGACGAACTGGTCTGCGTCGCCACCCCGTCCCCGTTCTTCGCGATCGGCGAGTTCTACGGCGACTTCTCCCAGACCGGCGACGACGAGGTCCTGGCCCTGCTCGCCGAGGCCCACGGCGAGCGACCGCCCGCGCCCGTCGCCGTCGACCGCGAGGTGGAGCTCTCCGCCGACGGCGCCCGCCTACCCGGCCACCTGACCGTCCCCGCCGACGCCCGCGGCATCGTCGTCTTCGCGCACGGCAGCGGCAGCAGCCGCCACAGCCCCCGCAACCGGCACGTCGCCCGCCACCTCAACCGGGACGGCCTGGCGACCCTGCTCTTCGACCTGCTCACCGAGGCCGAGGAACCGGACCGGCGCAAGGTTTTCGACGTCGGCCTGCTGGGCTCCCGCCTGACCGCCGTCGCCGGGCAGCTGCCCGCCCTCGACGCGACCCGGGCCCTGCCCCTCGGCCTGTTCGGCGCGAGCACCGGCGCCGCCGCCGCACTGCACACCGCCGCCGACCTCGGGTCCGCCGTCGGCGCGGTGGTCTCCCGCGGCGGCCGTCCCGATCTGGCCGGGCCGGACGCCCTGGGCCGGGTCACCGCCCCCACCCTGCTCGTCGTCGGCGCCCTCGACGGCACCGTGATCGACCTCAACCGGCGGGCGCGGGCCCGGCTGCGCTGCGAGAGTGAACTCGCGGTGGTCCCCCGCGCGGGCCACCTGTTCGAGGAACCGGGCACGTTGGACCAGGTCGCGGGGCTGGCCGGGGACTGGTTCCGGCACCACCTCCGTGCGCCGGGTGACCCTCCGACCACGTGACGCAGACTTCGCGAATCGACCCTGATCAGCAGCACATATTGCGCAGCCGAACGCGGGATTTCCTGATCAGCTTGTACACATTGAACAGTGAAAAACCGACCTGTTGCCCAACCCCCCGGACAGGAGCAAGCTCTCCGCTCAGCCGCACCGCCCACCCCCATAGCGGCGCGGCCGCCTCAAGCGGACGCCTCAGAGCCGAGGCCCAAAATGGAGGAAGACCGATGACCCCGCAGACCCACGCCCTTGAGCTGACCCCCGAGGAGCGCGAGGCCGGTCTCGACGCCGACCAGCTGCGCCGCCTCGTCGGCCTCGTCGAGCACGACCCGGCCACCGACCCGTTCCCCGTGACCGCCCAGGACGCGGTCGTGTTCGTGGTCGGCAACGCCACTCAGACGGCGCAGTTCTACCAGGCCGTGTTCGGCATGGAGCTGGTCGCCTACTCCGGCCCGGAGACCGGTCGCCGCGACCGCAAGGCCTTCGTGCTCCGCTCCGGCTCGTGCCGCTTCGTGATCAAGGGCGGCGTCCAGCCGGACAGCCCGCTGCTGGACCACCACCGCCGCCACGGCGACGGCGTCGTCGACCTGGCCCTGGAGGTGCCGGACGTCGACAAGTGCATCGAGCACGCCCGCGCCACCGGCGCCACCGTGCTGGAGGAGCCGAACGACGTCTCGGACGAGAACGGCACCGTGCGCCGCGCCGCGATCGCCACCTACGGCGAGACCCGGCACACCCTGATCGACCGCTCCCGCTACCACGGCCCGTACCTGCCGGGCTACGTCGTCGCGCAGAGCAAGGTCAAGCACCCGGAGGGCTCGCCGAAGCGGCTGTTCCAGGCGCTGGACCACGCGGTCGGCAACGTCGAGCTCGGCAAGATGGACGAGTGGGTCTCGTTCTACAACCGGGTCATGGGCTTCGTGAACATGGCCGAGTTCGTCGGCGACGACATCGCCACCGACTACTCCGCGCTGATGTCGAAGGTCGTCGCGAGCGGCAACCACCGGGTGAAGTTCCCGCTGAACGAGCCGGCGATCGCCAAGAAGAAGTCGCAGATCGACGAGTACCTCGAGTTCTACACCGGTCCGGGCTGCCAGCACATGGCGCTCGCCACCAACGACATCCTCACCACGGTCGACATCCTGCGGGCGCGCGGCGTGGAGTTCCTCAACACCCCGGACGCGTACTACGACGACCCGGAGCTGCGCGCCCGGATCGGCCACGTGCGCGTGCCGATCGAGGAGCTGAAGAAGCGCGGCATCCTGGTCGACCGGGACGAGGACGGCTACCTGCTGCAGATCTTCACCAAGCCGATCGGCGACCGCCCCACCGTGTTCTACGAGTTCATCGAGCGCCACGGTTCGCTCGGCTTCGGCAAGGGCAACTTCAAGGCGCTGTTCGAGTCCATCGAGCGCGAGCAGGAGGCCCGCGGCAACCTGTAAGGGTCGCGGAACTCTGAACACGGTCGACGTACCGTGAGCACGAGCGGCTGAACACGGTCGAGGAGGAGCAGGGAGATGGCGTACTACCGGCAGCTGGGCAGCATCCCGCCCAAGCGGCACACGCAGCACCGCACACCCGAAGGCGGGCTGTACTACGAGGAGTTGATGGGCGAGGAGGGGTTCTCCTCCGATTCCTCGCTGCTCTACCACCGCGGCATCCCGTCCGCCGTGGTGAACGCGGTGCCGTGGGAGCTGCCGGACCAGTCCACGGTGCCCAACCATCCCCTGCTCCCCCGCCACCTGAAGCTCCACGAGCTGTTCGCCGGCCAGGAGTGGAAGGCCGCGGACGTGGTGGGCAGCCGCCGCCTGATCCTCGGCAACGGCGACGTGCGGATCTCGTACGTCGCGGCCGGGGCCCCGAGCGAGCTGTACCGCAACGGGCTCGGCGACGAGTGCGTGTACGTCGAGTCCGGCTCCGGCACGGTGGAGACGGTCTTCGGCGCGCTGGAGGTCGGCCCGGGCGACTACGTGATCATCCCGCGGGCGACCACGCACCGCTGGGTGCCCTCCGGGGACGAGCCGCTGCGGGCGTACTGCATCGAGGCGAACAGTCACATCACGCCGGTCAAGCGCTACCTCTCCAAGTACGGGCAGCTGCTGGAGCACGCGCCGTACTGCGAGCGGGACTTCCGCGGGCCGGTCGGGCCGCTGGTGGTCGACACCCCCGGGGACGTCGACGTGCTGGTCAAGCACCGCGGCCCGAACGGGATCTCGGGCACCCGCTACACCGTGCCGCACCACCCGTTCGACGTGGTGGGCTGGGACGGCTGCCTGTACCCGTACGTCTTCAACATCCGGGACTTCGAGCCGATCACCGGGCGGATCCACCAGCCGCCGCCGGCCCACCAGGTGTTCGAGGGCAACAACTTCGTGATCTGCAACTTCGTTCCCCGCAAGGTGGATTACCACCCGCTGTCGATCCCGGTGCCGTACTACCACGCGAACGTGGACAGCGACGAGGTCATGTTCTACTGCGGCGGCGACTACGCGGCGCGCAAGGGCTCGGGCATCGGCCAGGGGTCGATCTCGCTGCACCCGGGCGGGCACACCCACGGCCCGCAGCCGGGCGCGTACGAGCGCAGCATCGGCGCGGAGTTCTTCGACGAACTCGCGGTCATGGTGGACACGTTCCGTCCGCTGGAGCTGGGCGAGGGCGGCCGGGCGAGCGAGGACGCCAACTACGCGTGGACGTGGTCCGGCCGGGGGCCCGGGCGATGAGCGCCGCAGGATCCGCGATCCCGGACCTGTTCCGCGGGCTCTTCGACGACGCGGCGGTGTTCCCGCCGGGGAACCTGCCGGTCGTCGAGGCGGTGCCCGCGCACCGCGCCCACCGTACGGCCTGGTACGCCGACGCGGTCGGCCCGTTCCTGTGCGGGGCGGGCCGGTTGGGCGAGCTGGCCGCGGTCCTGAACGGCACCGCGCAGCGCAGGCACCAGAAGAAGGGCA
>NZ_JBFBDY010000422.1:0-5549 GCF_040683475.1 Kitasatospora sp. NPDC093558
CCGGCCGCATCCTCGGCCCGGGCGAGGCGCTCCACCACCCGCCCGGCAGCGCCTGCCGCCTCACCGCCCTCCGGGGCGCGCCGACGGCGATCCTCACCGTCCAGCCGGTACGGTCCGCCATGGCTGCCAACGTCCCGGCCCAGCGCAGGAGTTCATCGGAACGGGGAGCCCGGCGGACGGTCGCCGTCACGCCGATGACCCTCGCCGCAGGCGAAGGCCACGAGCCGCTCCGGTATGCGACGTCGGACGCGTTCATCCTCGTCATGTCCGGCACCGGCACGCTCCTTGCCGAGGGTGGCGAAGTCGCACTCCTCCCCGGTGACTTGGTCTACGTCCGGGCGGGGGAGCGGCACGGATTCCGGGCTGGTCCGCAGGGGCCGGTCACGGCGTTGTTCGGCCGCGTCGGAGCTCCGGACCCAGCCGGTGGCCACCCTGCCGACAGCGACCGGCTGCGCGCCCGCTCGTCGCGCTGAGCCATCGCCGTCCCTCCGGAACCCCGCCGCCGGAACCGGTCCTGTGGGACCGGAATGGGACGGCGATCCCATGCGGCCGGGCCACAGTCGTGCGCACAGTGGTGGGTGAGCGATCGATCGGCTCGGCCGTTCCGAAGAAGCGGAGGAGTACCACTCATGGCAACGAACACCACCGCGAAGGCGCTCTGCGTGGCCGGCGCCGCCGTCGGCGCGATCGCCGCAGCAGTCGCGCTGAAGAACGCCTGCACCTCGCCTGCATCGGCGACGGGGTCCGGCACCGGCTCGGCGCCGGACATCGGGGAGTCGCCGCAGGGCTGTCAGCTCGGCCAGAAGTGCAAGCCCCGGCGGCCCTGACAGCCGGCCACGTCCCCGGCCCTCCGACGGCCCTCGGTGCAGCCGGCACCGAGGGCCGTGATGCGGCCGGCTGTCCGGCCGCCCGTCACTCCCCGTGCGCGGAGTCCGCACCGTCCACGGCCCGTCCTCGGGACGGTGAGCGTGGCAGCGTCGCCAGCACCTCGGTGCCCGCGTGCTGCGGCAGCGGTTCGACGGTGCACCGGCCCCCGATCTCGGCGGCCCGGTCCGCCATGGACCGCAGCCCCACCCCGCCGTCGCCGTCACCGTCCCGCCAGGGCGTCTGCTCCCGGAGCCCCACCCCGTCGTCCTGCACGGCCAGGGTGACCGCCTCCGCGTCCACTCGCAGCGTCACCCTGGCGTGGCGTGCCCGGGCGTGCCGCAGCACGTTGTTGAGCGCCTCGGCGGTGATCCGGTACACCGCGACCTCGACCGCCGCCGGCAGTTCGGGCAACGGGTCCGGCGAGACGTCGGCCGTCACCGTCAGCCCGGCGCCGCTGAACGTCCCGGCCAGCTGCCGCACCGCGCGCGTGAGCCCGAACTCGCCCAGCGGCGCGGGCCCGAGGCGTTCGGTGATCCGCCGGACCTCCTTGATCGCCATCCCGAGGTCGGCCGAGATCGCGCGCAGCGTCCCGGAGAGGTCGCCGTCCACCCCGGAAGCCCGTGAAGCCCCTGAAGTCACCGCGGTCACCGAAGTGTCCGAACCGTCCGAACCGTCCGAAGCGACCGAAGCGACCGAAGCGACCGAACCCGTCGGGGCCGAACTCGCAGGAGCCGAGGCCGCGTTGTCCACCCGAAGCCGCAGCCCGGCGAGCGCCGGACCGAGTCCGTCGTGGATGTCGCGGCGCAGCCAGCGCCGCTCCTCCTCCCTCGCCGCGACGATCTGCTCCCGGCTCGCCTGCAAGTCCTCCTGCAGCCGCAGCGACGCGACCGCGGGCGAGGCCTGGTCGGCCAGCGAACGCAGGATGTCGATGTCGCTCGGGTCCAGGTGCTCCTCGCCGTCCCGCAGCGCGACCGTCAACTCGCCGATCTCCCGGCCGTGGTGGACCAGCGTGAAGCCCTGCTCCCGCCCGTCCAGCCGCCCCACCGAGGCGAGCGTTCGCCGGCCGGCCCGCGTACTGACGGTGAGCGCAACGCCGGGCAGCCGCAACTCCTCCGCGACCGTCGCACACAGCGCGGCCGGCAGCGCCTCGGGGTCGACGACCTGCCGCACCCGCCCCGCGAGCCGCCGCAGCACCTGGTACGGCTGCGCCCGCTCGCCGTAGTACAGCCGGTCGACGAGCGTGACGGCCCACCGGGTGGCCCGGGGCAGGCCGGCACCGAGCGTGAACACGAGGGCGATCAGCACCAGTGCGGGTCCGCCGCGCCCCGGCGCCAGCCAGCCGGACAGGACGGCCGCGAGCACCACGAACAGGGCGGTGATCCCGGTGGCGAGCAGCAGTCCGGCGAGGACGCTGCGCGCGGCGCGGTCGAGCCGCCAGCCGCGGTCGCGGATGACGAGGTACCCGACGGCCACCGCCCAGGCGAGCCCGGCCGCGGCGAAGAGCGCGTAGCTGAGCCAGTACGCCTCCCGGTACATCCGCCGGTAGAAGTCCTGCATGCCGGCCCAGAAGAGGTAGGCGGCGAGCATCGCGGCGACGTTCGCCCGGTGTCGCGGGGCGGGTTGCCGCTGCTCGGCCGCCGGGCCGGCCGGCTGGAAGAGCCGCACCAGCAGGACGACGGCGGCGATGCCGATGAGGAGGTAGTTGACGGCGTCCGAGTACCCGTAGAGGTGGTCCTCGATCGTGCCGAAGAACCGGGCGGGCGGGGTGTCCGCGAGCGGGTTGGGGCGGTCGAACACCTCGGGCCTGGCGAGGAGGGACATCGAGCCCGGGACCACCCAGAGTGCGACCGCGGCGATGTACCACCACCAGCGGCGCGTGGTCAGGCGCCCGGCGGGCAGCCAGAGCGGGAGGACGTAGAAGAGCGTGGAGTTGACCGTGTCGCAGAGGACCTGGAACACCGCCGCCGCACCGACGACCCCGGGGTCGTCGATCTGGACGGTCACGGGCGCGGCGGCCGCGTTGGGCAGGATGAGCGTGACCGCGTAGAGCAGCATCACCCAGCCGAGCGGGTTGCCGGGGCGGTGGGCGTGGAGCAGCATCCCGGCGCCGGCGGTCGGCAGGGCGTAGATGAGGATTCCGAGCTCGTTCCTGGGCGTGACGACGCTCGGGTCCCCCAGGTGGGCGAGCACGTAGCAGATCCAGGCCGTGGCGACGACGACGCAGACCGCCGTGACGACCGCCGCCGCCGTGAGCTGCTGCCGGGCCGCCGTCCGCGGCCGGAGAGAGGACACCGTGGTCATGGCACCGCCTCGAAGGCTCGAAGGCTCGAAGGTGGACGTGGGCTTCGGTGGCTCGGGGCTCCTGACGCGGGACGTCGACGGGTGGTCGCCGCTCCGCGGGCCGCGTTCCAGTCTCGGCGGCCCGGTGTCCCGGGCGCATGAGGCAGGGGTCTCGTCCGCCGCCCGGTCCGGGCCACCTCGCCCGTCCTGTCGGTCAGCCGCCCGGATGATCCCCGAGCATGTCACGGAAAGTCACGAGAATGTCGCTGGTAGTGTCGGCCGGGTGGATGAACACAGGGTGGAGGAGCCGCAGCCCGACGGGCCGCAGTCCAGCGCGTCGGCGCCCAGTGCGTCGGAGTCCAGTGCGCCGTCGGGGTCCCATGTGCTGGGATCCGATGCGTCGCCGGAGTCCCGTGCGCCGGAGCCGGGTCTGCTGTCATCGGAAGAGCCGCAGGGCGTCAGGCCCGTCCGTGTCCTGGTCGTCGACGACCACCCGCTGTTCCGCGAAGGCCTGAAGGCGGCCCTGGAGAGCGCCGAGGGCATCTCCGTCGTGGCGCAGGCCGAACGGATCGCCGAGGTGCCGGGGGCCGTCGAGCGGTCCGCGCCCGACGTCGTGATCATGGACCTCTCGCTGCCCGACGGCTCCGGCCTGGAGGCCCTCCGGGCGCTGTCGGGGCGCGAGCAGGCCCCGCCCGTGCTGATGCTGACGATGTCGGACGACGACGGGAACCTCCTCGCCGCCCTCCAGGCGGGTGCCCGCGGCTACCTGGTCAAGGGCGCCGGCCGGGAGGAGGTGCTGCACGCGGTGCGGACGGTCGCGGCGGGCGGCGCGGTGTTCGGGGGCGAGGTGGCGGGACGGATCGCCGAACTGCTGGCGGGCGCGCGGATGCGTGAGGCGGGGCAGCTGTTCCCCGAGCTGACCGCACGCGAGGCCGAAGTGCTCGACCTGGTCGCGCGGGGCCTCGACAACCGGCGGATCGCGCGCGAGCTCGTGGTGGCGGAGAAGACGGTGCGCAACCACGTGACCCACATCTTCGAGAAGCTGCACGTCGGCACGCGCGCCGAGGCGGTGGCCCGCGCCCGCGACATGGGCCTCGGCGACGGCTGACCGTCCCGGCCGGCCCCTGCGCCACCCGCCGAGCCGCTGCGCCACCCCTTGACGGCCCGGGGGCTCGGGCAGATCCTCATGAACGCGTCAACCTTGCGGCCGCGGCACGTCATGACTCCGCACCAGGTGTTCCGCCCGGAGCCCCCAACTCCGGTGCCCGTCCGCGAGGTTCCGCCTTCCCCCGTTCTGCCCCACCGGAACCTGGAGCCCCCCGTGACCGAGCGCACCCTGCGCGGCCTCCGCCTCCGCCTCCGCCGCTCCGCTCTTCGCCGCACAGCTCTACGCCGTGCAGTCCTGCCCGCCACCCTGGCCGGCCTGCTCGCCGCCGCCCTGTACGTCCCCGCCGGCGCGGCCGCTCCGGCCACCCCGGCCGTATGGGCAAAGCCCCTCGCCCCCACGGTCGTTCAGGACGCCCCCGGCATCCCCGTCGCCAACGTCAAGGCCCACCTCGCCCGGCTGCAGTCCATAGCGGACGCCAACAGCGGCAACCGCGCCCACGGCACCTCCGGCTACCAGGCCTCCCTCGACTACGTGAAGGCACAGCTGGACGCGGCCGGATTTACCACCACCGTCCAGCAGTTCGACGACGGGGGCGCGGGCGGCGCCAACCTGATCGCCGACTGGCCGTCCGGCGACAGCGCGCACGTCGTGATGGCCGGCGCCCACCTCGACTCCGTCCAGGCCGGCCCCGGCGTCAACGACGACGGCTCCGGCACGGCGGGCATACTGGAGACCGCCCTGGCCGTCTCGCGGGCCGGGCTCAAGCCCGCCAAGCACCTCAGGTTCGCGTGGTGGGGCGCCGAGGAGAACGGCATGGTCGGCTCCCGGAACTACGTCAACGGCCTTTCCGCCGCCGACCGTTCGGCGATCGACGCCTACCTGAACTTCGACATGATCGGCTCACCGAACCCCGGCTACTTCACCTACCGCCAGGACCCGGCCCTGGACGCGCTGTTCCGCGACTGGTTCGCCGCGCGCGGCATCGCCACCGAGCAGGACTTCGAGGGCGACGGACGCTCCGACCACGCACCCTTCCAGGACGCGGGCATCCGCGTCGGCGGGCTCTTCAGCGGCGCCGACTACATCAAGACGGCCGACCAGGCCGCCAAGTGGGGCGGCACCGCAGGTCAGGCGTTCGACGCCTGCTACCACGCCGCGTGCGACACCAGCGCCAACATCGACGACACCGCACTGGGCCGGATGACCGACGCCGTCGCCCACGCGATCTGGACGCTGTCGGCCACCGGGAGTTGAGGCTTCGGGCCCGCAGAGCAACCGGGGGTGCCGGTCCGCC
>NZ_JBFBDY010000423.1:0-5518 GCF_040683475.1 Kitasatospora sp. NPDC093558
GGAACGCCACGCCGTCCGGCAGGTCGGGCAGTTGGGCGGAAGGATGGACGGCGGGCAGCAGCGCGTCCAGCACCCGCACGCTGTGGCCCGCGGCGGCGAGCGCGCGCACGACGGCGGAACCGATGAACCCGGCGCCGCCGGTGACGAGAATCTCCATGCCGTCGAACGTAGCCGCGCGGGGCCTCCGTTCGGCGTGTGCGGCTCCGTTCGTCAGCCTTCGGTAATCCGTCCGGGTGAGACACGGGAAGTCGGGCCCGCCGACTTCCTGTGCGGCGCCGACCGAAACTCCGGTGCGTCCGGGCATCGGCCGCAGGTACCGTCCGCGGGTGACCCGTCGAACTCCACCGCGCCCCTTGAACGTCGAAGAGCTGTTTCCCGAGCTCGTCCCGTTCCGCAGGGAGACCGTGCGGCTGCACCCCCGTTCGGGCCGGCCGACCTGCCGTGACAGCTCGGTGGGCGGGCCGCTGCTCTGGCCGGAGCGGGAGCCGTGGCCAGAGTGCGCCGAGCACCCGGGGTCGCCGATGGTCGCGGTCGTCCAGATCTTCCGTGCCGACGTGCCGGAGCTCGTGCCCTTCCCGGAGGGGCGGGACGTGCTCCAGGCGCTGTGGTGTCCGCGCCGCCACGAGAGCCAGTGGGTCGTCCCGCTGGTCCGCTGGCGGTCCGCGGAGGAGGTGGGGGAGGTGCGGCAGGCCCCGCCGATGCCTGCCGATGCCGCGTACGGGAGGGTGCCGCGCCCCTGCGTCATGCATCCGGAGTCGGTGACGGAGTACCCGAGTTGGGATCTGCCGGACGAACTCTGGGACGCCCTCGACGCCCGCTTCGAGCAGGTGGAGAGGGAGACCGGCTGGGACTACCAGTTCCACCTGTCCACCGCGCCGGGCACCAAGCTGGGCGGCTACCCCGGCTGGTCGCAGGAGCCGCGGTGGCCGATGTGCCCGGACTGCGGGGTACCGATGGACCACCTGCTCACGGTAGACAGCACCGAGGAGCACGACCGCCGGCAGGCGTGGACCCCGGTCGAGGACCGCGACGTCCGGTGGGAGGGCGCGGGCCTGAGCCTCGGGGACCTGGACGCCGTGCGGTTCTTCGAGTGCCTCGTATGCCCCGGGCGTCCGTTCGTCCATCGGTACGGCGTGTAGGAACCGTGGGCCGGCATGACCTGTTCGTTCACCGGGCGTTCGCTTGCCGCACTGTCCGAAGTGGTTTGCCGGTCCCGTCCGTCGTGGGAGTCTCCTGGGCGTTTCTCGGAGCCCATGGAGGCGGCAGTGTCACATCCCTCTCGTAGAACGGTCCTTCGGACGGGGACGGCGGTCGGCGCCCTCGCGGCGGTCCCGGCGTCCACCCTGCTCTGGACGCAGCCCGCCGTCGCCGGCACGCCAGGGCCCGAGCAGATCCACCTCCAGTGGGGCAACGAGCCGTCCACCGAGATGACCGTTTCGTGGGCCACGGCGGCGAGCGTGAGCCGCCCGCGCGTGCGGATCGGGACGCCGCGCGGCGGTGCCGCCGGGCGCAGCGTCGACGCGGAGACGCGCTCGTACGTCGACGGGCTGAACAAGGTCGAGACCTTCACCCACCACGTGCGGCTGCGCGGCCTGAAGCCCGACACCACGTACGTCTACGACGTCCTGCACGACGGTGCCCAGCCCGTGCGCGGCACCTTCCGCACGGCTCCCGGGCGCGGCCGGGCCGCGTTCCGCTTCACCAGCTTCGGCGACCTCGGCACCGGCGACAACGTCTTCAAGAAGTCCTCGATCCACGGCGCCGCGGCCGTCCACCAGGTCGAGCAGTTCGCCCCGCTGTTCCACCTGCTCAACGGCGACCTCGCGTACGCCAACAACAACGACCGGCTCCAGCCGCAGTGTTGGAACGCGTTCATGAACAACCTGTCCAAGTCGGCGGCCAGCCGGCCCTGGATGCCCGCGCCGGGCAACCACGAGGTGGAGGCGGGCGGCGGCGACCTCGGCTACGCCTCGTACCTGACCCGCTTCGAGCTGCCCGACAACGGCACCCGCGACTACTGCGGCAACTGGTATGCGTTCCAGGTCGGTTCGGTGCTCTTCCTGAGCCTCGACGGCAACGAGATCGCCGTCGAGGACGACGCCAGCATCGACCCCGCGACCGGGCACTCCATCTACATCAGCGACTACAGCGAAGGCGCCCAACTGCGGTGGCTGGAGCGGACGTTGTCGCGGGCGCGCGGCGGCAGCGCGGTCGACTGGATCGTCGTCAACATGCACCAGTTCGCGATGTCCACGTCCTCCGCCAGCCACGGCGGCGACATGGGCATCCGCGAGAAGCTGCTGCCGCTGCTCGACCGGTACTCCGTCGACCTCGTCCTGGCCGGCCACGACCACGACTACGAGCGCACCCACCCGGTGCGGGGTACCGAGCCCGGCGGCCTCCTCACCCCGGCCGTCGCCGACGACGACCTGCGCCAGATCGACACCTCGCAGGGCACCGTCCACCTCATCCTCGGCGGCGGCGGTACGGCCGGCCACGACGACGTCTACCTCCCCGCCGACGGCGACGGCGTCCGCGAGGCCTTCGTCCGCACCCAGCGCCTCACCTTCAAGGCCGACCCGGACGCCAAGGAGAAGGCCCACTGGTCGGCCGTGACCGACCCGGACACCAAGTACCCGTACGGCGTGGCCGTCTTCGACGTCGACCCGGGCGTGCTGCCCGGCGGCCGTACGAGCATCACCGTGAGCTACTACCACTCGGCCCCGGCCACGGCGGCCAACCCGGTGCCGACGCCGGCCCTCTACGACCAGTTCACGTTGTACCGGGACCGCAGCGATGGCTGGGGCGACGACGACAGCCAGGGCGAGGACGAGCAGTCCGACCGCCGGGTGGCCGCCGGCCGCCGGTAACGCGGCGCTGTTCGAGGGCCCGCCGCGCACGCAGCACGGCGGGCCCGACCGCGCTTCGGGCAAGGTGTGATGGATCGCGGTGATCGTCGCCGCGGCGTCGAACCCGAGCACCGGATCGGGGCGGTCGGAGAGCAGGCAGGCGTAGTGCGGGTGGTAGTGGGCGACCTTGCGTGCGGTCCGGTCCTACCCCCAACTCGTCTGCAGTCGAAGCCCGTTGTTCGTCTCCCTCTTGCTCCTTCGTGGTGTTCCCGTCACCCGGGCGGCCGTCGGGGCACGGCATATTGCGGGCTGTTCAACCGGGGCAGCGCGACGGCCGTCACGTCGCCCCGGCCTCGTGCAGGCAGCTGAAGGGGCGGGCGGACATGCAGGACAGGAATACGGGTGGCGAGGCGGAGCGCGGTCTGTCGCGGCGTTCGCTGTTCCGGGCCGGCGGGGGCGGGCTGGCGGCGGCCGCCGTCGTCGGGCTGGGGGAGGGCAGCGCATCGGCGCGGCCCGCTTCGGGCACGACGGGCGTGACGGGCCCGGCGGCGCCGCTCGGCCCGCTGAAGGCCGCGGGGCCGCACGCCGCGGTCGAGCGCTCGGCGGGCCACGGGGTGCGCGGCGCGGCCGGCGGGCCGGTGCGGATCCTCCCGATCGACAACGCCAAGTTCCTCGCGGGCGCGCTGTTCGACCTGCGCGTCGAGGCGTCCCAGGTGGACCCGGCGACCGCGCGGATCGAGATCTCGGTGGACGGCCAGGACGGCCCGGAGCCGATCCTGCACCACGACCCGGTGCGGACCAGCTCCGCCAAGGACAGCCTGGAGGTCACCTACCAGCAGGTGACGTACCCCGCACCCGGCGAGTACACGGTGCGCGTCACGGTCACCTCCAACGGCAAGGTCACCACCGGCGAGGTGGTCCACGAGGTGGTCGCCGCCCGCCGGCACGGCCGCCGGGCGCGGAACGTCATCTTCTTCCTCGGCGACGGCATGGGCTCCGCCGCGATCACCGGCGCCCGTCTGCTCTCCAAGGGCATGACCCAGGGCAAGTACCACGGCCTGCTGGAGATGGACCGGATGGAGGCCCGCGGCATCGTGGGCACCTCCGGCGCCGACTCGATCGCCACCGACTCCGCCAACTCCATGTCCGCGTACATGACCGGCCACAAGACCTCGGTCAACGCGATGGGCGTCTACGAGTCCAACGAGCCCGACCCGAACAAGCACCCGCGCGTCGAGTCCATGGCGGAGATCCTCAAGCGGGCCCGTCAGATGGCCATCGGCGTGGTCACCACCGCCGAGATCCAGGACGCGACCCCGGCCGCCGTGTGGGCGCACACCCGCCGCCGCTCCGAGTACCTGGAGATCATGGACCAGGTGCTGGTGCCCACCCGCACGCCGGACGTCCTGATGGGCGGCGGCCTCGCCTCCCTGCTGCCCAAGTCCCAGAAGGGCTCGAAGCGCAAGGACGAACGCGACCTGGTCAACGAGTTCCGGCAGCAGGGCTTCGCCGTCGCCACCACCGCGAAGGAACTGGCCGCGACGACGGCCGGCTCGCCGCCGGACAAGCTGCTCGGCCAGTTCCACACCGGCAACCTCAACGTCTACCTGGACCGGCAGCAGATCAAGAAGCCCGAGGTGCTGGGCGACTGGCAGGACCAGCCGACCCTGACGGACATGACCGCGGCGGCGCTGGCCGTCCTGGAGCACAAGCCGAACGGCTTCTTCCTGATGGTCGAGGGCGCCTCGATCGACAAGCAGGAGCACCCCCTGGACGGCCCCCGCGCGCTCTACGACACCATCGAGTTCGACCAGGCCATCGGCGTCGCCAAGCGCTGGGCCGAGGGCCGCGACGACACCCTGATCGTCGTCACCGCCGACCACAACCACTCGATGAGCATCGTCGGCACCCACGACCGCCGCAAGAACCAGGGCCGCCCGGCCAACGGCATCTACGGCGACGCGGGCTTCCCCACCTACACGGACGCCGACGGCGACGGCTTCCCCGACGACCCGAACCCGGAGGTCGGCCTCTTCTTCGGCTGGTCCAACCACCCCGACCACACCGACGGCTTCACCCACAACCCGGTCCCCGTCCAGCCCTCGCTGATCGACACCGCCACCGGCAACGCCGTGCCGAACCCGCAGCACCAGCCCGGCGCCGAGCTCCAGAACGGCAACCTGCCGCTCCACGAGACCAACTGCGTGCACACCGTGGACGACGTCTCCATCGTCGCCTCCGGCCCGGGCTCGGACGGGTTCAACCGGTTCCTGGACAACACCGAGGTGTACTTCGAGATCATGAACGCCCTCGGCCTGGAGGTTCCCACCGGGGAGTGACCCCGGCCCTGGCCGCCGACCCGTCCGCCAGGGCCACGGCCCCGGCCCCGGCGGACGGCGTGTCAGAGCAGTCCCAAGTCATGGTCCAGCTGGATGAGTTCGTCGGCGGCGTCCTTTCGTGCCGCGTCGTCCTCGCGAAGGTACTGGCGAAGGGCATCGACACGGATGTGGCGGTGGCGGCCCACGAGCCTGGACGGGATCTTCTCGGACTCCAGCAGCCCGATGAGGTAAGGGCGGGAGACATTCGGCATGTCGGCAGCCTGCTGAGTGGTCAGCTCGGCATCGGTCACACTCGCCCCCTCGGTCGCCCCGTCGCCGCTCCGGCACTGC
>NZ_JBFBDY010000424.1:0-5496 GCF_040683475.1 Kitasatospora sp. NPDC093558
CGTCGTCCACCCACGCGCCCTGCCAGTAGTGCTGAGTCACTTCTTCCCCTCGGTCTTGAGCAGTTCGGCGGCGGCGACGGCGCAGCTGCGGTTGCGGCTGATCCCGGCCCGCCCGTGCACCTCGAACCAGGGCGTGGGCAGGCCGCAGCCGCACTCCTGCGGCGCGTGCTGGGTGACCAGGTCGCCCATCAGCACGGACTGGGCCGGCACCGAGGTGATGTACGGCGAGATGAACTGGGGGTAGCCGCTCTCGCCGTACGGCAGCGGCTGGAGCGTGCGCACGTCGCGGACCAGCTGGCGGGCCCAGACCGGGACGTGCAGACGGTGGTTGGGGCACTCCATGTGCAGGACGGAGTGCTCCACGGCGCCGTAGCCGTCGCGGATCCGCTCGTCCGGGATGCCGAGCTGCTCGTGGATGCGCCGGTACAGCTCCGGCTTGGCGACCTGCTTGTCCGCATTGCCCTTCCAGCCGCCGCCGAAGACAACCAGCGACTGCGGGTTCAACCGCAGGGGCGGCAGCCCGAGTTCGCGCATCCGGTCCAGCGTGAAGGACAGGAAGGCGGGGAAGCCGAGGATCCGGACCGGCGCGCCCTCCTCGGCGAAGCGGATCAGCGCGCGGACACAGCCGAACGGGTCGAACTCGTGGCCGCTGCCGGTGTGCTTGAGCGCGTACTCGACCGAGCGGACGGGAGCGAAGTGGCACAGGTACTCGTCGGTGAACGAGGTGCCGAGGTTCAGGCCCGGCCGGGGCTGGTAGTTGGAGAGCAGGTAGTTGACCGGCTCGTCACCTTCGGACTTGATCCAGCCGTAGTGGTCGAAGACCCGGGCGACCATCCGCTGGCCGTTGCGCAGGGTGAAGTCGTCGAAGGCCATCTGCGACTTCTGGCCGGTCGTGCCGGACGAGGTCAGGGTCAGCAGCGTCTCCTCGCGCGGCAGCGACAGCACCTCGTGCAGCTTGAAGAAGTTGGCGTGTACGAACGGCAGTCGGTGGAGCTCCTCGATGGACTCCAGGGTGTGCCCCTCGGCCGCCCACAGCTTGTCGAAGTAGGGCGAACGCTCGGCGTGCCAGGCGTTGATCTCGTTCATCGCCGCCGTGAACAGGGCGTCCACGTCGTCCCCGGCGCGGTACGGCTCGGCCAGGTCTGCCAGCTGCTGTACGCGGGCGAGTGCTTCGGGGTCCGGTGCCGAGACCGGTTGGAGGTACTTGTTCATTGGAATATCCCGTGGGTGTCGAGGTGCTGCTGCTTCCACAGCTCGATGTACTGCTCGGTGAACGGCTGGAACGCGGCGTCGATGGCCAGGCCCCGGAAGTCCAGCGGCTGCAGGATCCGGGCCAGCACCACGTAGTCGCGCAAGCCCTCGGCCTCCCGGCGCATCGCGGGGTAGGCCGCCACCGGCAGGAAGCCGTGCCCGAGCAGCCGGCGCAGCGAGTGGTAACTGTCCAGCGGCACCAAGGCCTCGATGTACCGGGCGCCGTGCGCGGCCAGCCGGTCGGTGATGGTGTCCAGCTCCTCACCGATCTCCGCGAGCTCGATGCCGATCAGCGTGCAGTACCCGTCGGCGGGGCTGAGGTGCGCGTACACCTCGTAGGCGCCGTCGGCGGCGGAGAGCATGACGTTCGGCTCGTGGAACGGGTAGAAGCACTCCCCCAGCCCGCCGAACCGGCGGCTCACGAAGGCCGGCGCGTCGATGAACTCCAGCTCCCGGACGGCGCTCGCGCCCTTCCTCGGCCTGGGCAGCGGCTCGTCCACGAGCTCCGGTCGCTGCGCGGGCCCCGGCAGGTCCGCCAGCGCCCTTACCAGCCCGTCGAGCGCGGACGGGACCTTGTGCACCGGAAGCCGCTGCTCCAGTACGCCCGCGCGGTGCTTGGCCAGCAGCACCATGGTCTCGTGCCAGGCGGCCTTGCGCAGGTTCGGCAGGACGCCGAGCGCGCGGAAGCCGGACTTCAGGCAGATGCGCTGCGGGGCGGTGGTGTCGGTCCGGGCGGTCGCGTACACGGAGTCGACCGGGTGGTCGCCCGTCAGCAGCTGGTTGGCGAGCTGCTGTACGGCGAGATTGGCCGCGCCGAGCCCACGGGCGTCGGGATGGATCACCAGGCCCTGCAGCTTGCCGATCCGCGCGGCCGGGTCGACCGTGCCGAGGATGGACCCGAGCAACCGGTCGCCGCCGGGCTCCCGGGCCACCAGCCAGGTGGTGTCCGGGGCCGTGATCTCACGGGCCATCACCTCGGGGTCGGTGCCGAGCGGCAGCGCGTAGCTCCGCCCGTACACCTGGCGGTAGAGCGTCAACAGAGCGTCCACGTCATCAAGACGGGCCGGGATGAATTCGAGGGCCAAGTCGCCTCTCCCAAAAGGCGGCGCAAACACGGTTCATCGCGTGCGCACCACGAAAGAAACTTAGGTCGCAAGTAGGCGTGCCCGGTCCGAGCAGCCACGTTGCCGCTCCACCACAGTAACGCTCACGCATCGGTGCACCGGACCGCCACCGCGCTAAAAGACCGTCAGAAGGCCTGGATGCGACGAGAATCACAAGCACGCGAAATGTGTACGAAATTGAACCAATGAACTTCCGCTGAACGTTGTCCGGCCATTCGCCGACTGATCGTCAGGGCTCCCGCAGCGTCGACCTGACCTTGCCGGACCAGGCGTCGCGCCGGTCGTCGAAGAGCGCCAGTGGCCGGGCCGGGCGCAGGCTCACTTGTTTGATTAATGATCCTCAGTGATAGTGGTAACCTGTTCGTCATGGAACTTCTCCGTCTGTCAAGGGCTGCGCAACGCCTGGGGATTCACCCGGTGACGCTTCGGCTTTGGGCTGATTCGGGGAAGATCCCGGTGACGTGGGTCGGCCGTGAGCGGCGGTTCTCCTCTGTTGATGTCGAGTCGATGAAGGTGACGAAGGACTCGTCGCGTGTGCGATTGGAAGTCCTGTACGCGCGTGTGTCCGGCTCCTCCGGGCAGGAATCGTCGTTGATCGCGCAGGAAGAGGAGTTGCGCGCCACGTCGACCGGCGAGATTGTGAAGGTCTTCCGGGATCGGTCGTCCGCTCTGAGGGAGGAACGGCCGGGCCTGAACCGGCTGTTGGCGTTGGTCGCCGATGGCTCGGTGACGGTGGTGCGGGTGACGCATGAGGACCGGCTCGCACGGTTCGGTGTCGGCTGGCTCAAGCGTTTGTTCGCCGTGTACGGCGTCACTCTTGAAGTCCTTCACCCGAGGAAGTCCGGCGGCCGGGACGAACTCCTCGAAGACTTCGTGTCCCTGGTCACCACCTTTGCGGGCCGCCTGTACGGCATGCGAAGTGCGGATGCGCGCAAGCGGCTGCTCGCCGAGACCGGCCAGTGCCCCGGGGATCATGGCCGGTGAGCCGCAGACTCCCTCTCGGCGACGGCGAGAGGTCCCGAACCGCCTGCGCCCGCGGCATCCTGCGTACCGCGGTGGACGAGAAGACCGGAGAACTCCTCACCGCGCCGGCGTTGGCGCAGCGGGTCGGCTGGGCTGCTGATCTGGTGTCCGCCATGGTGGCCGATCTGATGGCCGGGCACTGGAACGTCGCCGATGTGGACGTATTGGCCGCCGGTGAGGACGCGGGGGGCAGGAAGCTGCCGTCGAACGCCTGGATGGCACTGCGCCGCCTGGGCTGGACCGTGGCTGCTCCGGCGAAGGTCAACGACCGGATCGTGCGCATGGCGCAGGAACAGGCCGGGCGCGCACTGCGGTCGGCGAAGTGGCGCGCCGACCTCACGGCCGGTGTCCTCACGTCCTGGCCCGCCGATCCCGGCAGGCGCACGCCCGAGGAGTGGGATGCCGTCCGCGAGGCGGTCCCGGGCGGACAGTGGCTGGCGTCAAGCGTGATCAAGTCCCGTACCCGACAGATCACGGCCTTCGTCAAGAAGCACGGCCGTCTTCCCGGCGACGTGTTCGAGGCGGAGGACGAGCCCCGGACGGCGCGGATGCTGTTGCTGTCGGCCTGCGACGGGCAGCAGGCCACCATCGAGCGCGCCGGTGAGCCTGGGTGCGCGCTGCTGCGCCTGCAGCTGCCCACGCGGCCCGCCCCGCAGTCCTACAAGGACTGGGCATGGGTGGCCTGCCCGATCACGCTACCGCCCACGATCCCCGCGAACGCGGTCCTGCACCTGCCCACCCTGCGCCCGCACGGCAGCCGGGTGCGCGCCGATCTCGCCTACACCCACCCGGTCCCGAAGACCACCCGCACCGGGCACACGATCGCGCTCGGCGTGGACTGGGGCCTGAACACGTTGCTGTCCGCGGGGGCCGCCAGGCTCCACACCGACGGCCGCATCACCGCCCTCGCAGGCGGCGCCATGTTCCGCGCCGCCGGCGTCCTGGCCAAACAGCACCGCCTGCGTCGCCTGTCCGAGCGGCTGCACGCCAAGGCCGACCAGTACCAGCGCCTCACCGCAGGGCGCGAACAGCACGCCCTGGCCGTCAGGCACACCACCCTGCGCGAGGAGATCCGGCACGTCTGCGACCGGCGCTCCAACCTCAACGAAGCATTGGCGTGGGCCGCCGCCCGCTGGGCCATCGACCAGGCCATCGCCGCCGGCGCAACCGTGATCTACGTCGAGGACCTGCGCTCGATGGAAGCGGTGGGCATGGGCCGCACCATGAACACCCGCATGTCCCAAGCGGTGCGCGGGCAGATCGTTGACCGGATGAGGCACCTCGCCGCCGAGAGCGGCATTGCCGTCGCCACCGTCCCGCCCCGTGACACCTCCCGGCACTGCCCGCACTGCCTCGCCGTCCTGCGCCACCGCAAGGCACCCGACCGCCCCACCACGCCCGGCTGGAAGTGGGCCCTGTGTCCCGGCTGCGGCTACCAGGGCGACCGTGACCAGGGCGCGTGGAAGCGCATCGCCGCACGCGGTCTCACCCACCAGGCCAGGACCGCGGTGGACCGCACCACGGGTGCGCTGGCGATCCGCTCGGTGGTGGACACACTCGAAGCCTGCGCGGTCATCACACCCGCGCCGAAGACCCGCCGGGACCGGTCCAAGACCGGACCCACCCGGCACACGCCGACACGTCCGACGCCCAGGCGACGCCGGACACCCTCCCCGACGAGCCGTCACCGGCCCGTCGGCCAGCGTCCGGAGGGACACGCTCACACGGACCGGCCCCGGCTGCCCCGCGCAGCCCGCCGGCACCAGGACGTGACGACAATCAGCACACCCACCACGGCCGGACACAGGCCACACGGGGCGACACTGGGCGCGGGATTCCACCTCCACGCCCATGCCACCCCGCCCAGGTGGGAACACATCCCAGAATCAGACACCACGCCTGACTCAGGACCACTTAGCTGATCAGAGACGCTTTCCGCGTTCCGGGCTTGACCTTGTCCCAGGGGCAGGGTTCGACGATGGTCCGCATGACCAACAACTCGCTCAGCACCGTCGAAGCCCAGATCCGCGAGCAGGCCGCCGCCTACTGCGAGTCCAACAACGTCCCCGGGTTCGTCGCCGGCGTCTACCACGCGGGC
>NZ_JBFBDY010000425.1:0-5481 GCF_040683475.1 Kitasatospora sp. NPDC093558
CGTGCCGGGCGAACCACGAACGGGCCACCACCTGCGCGGACTTGAGCCGTACCAGGGCGTCGGCCATGACCGGCGCGACGGCCGGTGCGAGGTACGGCAGCAGGAGCGACGCGTAGTTCCCCGGCTTGGCGCGCGCCATCGACAGGGCGGCCGGCAGGGCCGACAGGCCGTACGTGGCGACGATCGGACGCAGGTAGTCATGGCCGCCGTACAGGTCGGTGGGCCGCCACCGCTCCAGCCACGGCGTGAGCAAGTCGGCTGGGCCTTGGATCAGCAGGCGGCCCGCGTACCACAGGCCGGAGCGGTCGTCGCCGAGGACCCGCTTCGCCTCCGACTCCCAGTTCGTCGTGTCGGGGTACGTCCAGTCGGCCATCTCCGTCCGCGCCCAGCGCTCCTGCTCGCCGGCGCGCCACGCCAGCTGCGGCGCGTCGTCCGCCGTGAGGCCCGCGAGCACGCGCGGCTTGCGGACGGTGCGCTTGCGCGTCCACGGCGGCGACACCAGCAAAGCCGGCAGCGACTCCGGCGCGGCATCGGGGACGCGCTCCCGGGCGCCGTCCAGCGAGCCGACCAACTCGGCGGTGGCGGAGTCGAGTCGGGCGAGCAGCTCGGGCAGCTGGGGCCGGTGCAGCAGCACGTGGGTGTTGAGGAGCTGCCGCGCGGCCGTCGCGTTCTTGCCCTCCCTGCGCGCCGCTTCGGCGAGCAGCCGAGTGGCGCGGACGGGGTAGCGCTGCATGGCCTCCTGGAGCGCGGGCCGCGCGTGCTTGTCGTCGATGCGGGCGAGCAGGATGCGGAACGCGTCGTCGGTGGGGAACTGCGCCACGGCCGCCGTCATGGCGCGCACGTTGTCGGAGCCGTAGACGATGTCGACCGCCTCGCCGAGGAGCGGCACGCACGCCGTACCGACGGTGTCGGCGAGCGTGGCGACGAGCGCCACCGACCAATTGGGCCACATGTTCCTGGAGTAGGGGCTGAGGCGCTCCACCTGCCCGGGATCGTCGAGCGAGCGGAGCAGCATCGGCCGCAGGAGTCGCGCGTCGTCGCCGTAGCCGGGCTCGTCGGCGACGCAGTCGTCGGCCCAGCCGGGTGTGCCGGGGGCGAGATAGGCGGCGACGGCACGCCGGCGCGGGGTGGTGCGGACCGTCGCGAGGACGGCGACGACGTCCTCGTACGTCTCCTGGTCCGTGACGGAGAGCAGCTCCCGCACACGGTCCGTCGGTCGCCCCGTCAGGTGCAGCGGGAAGGCGCCGTTCGGCCCGACGAACCGCAGGCGCGGATCCGTCCGGCCGGGGTAGGCGTGGCTCCACGCCGCCTCGACCTCGACGGCTTCCACGACCGCGCGTGCGGCGAACACGAGCCCGTGCTGGGCGACCCACGCGTCGGTGAACAGCGCCGTGTCCATACCGGCCACCCGGCCGCCCGGCAGCAGGCTCGTGACCGCGACGGCCCCGAGCGCGTCGGCCTCCCCGGCGAGGTAGGCGCGCGCGGCGCAGACCAGTTGGGGGTCGGAGTGCCGGGACGCCAGGGCCAGCTCGATCCACTCCCGGTTCTCCGTGATGTGCTGCTCCGCCGTGGCCAGGGCATCCGGCGCCGGCGCCGTCACGGCGCGCACCGTCCTCCCGCGGCGCGGGTCGACCAGCTTCGTCCATGCGGCGGGCATGACGAAGGCGTCCTCGTCCGGAAGCTCCGGAAGCCCGACGGGCTCGGGCTCCGGCACGACCTGCGGTGCCGGTGCGGTCGTCGCGCCGGCCTCGGCCTGCGGTGCCGGTGCGGCCGCCGCGCCGACCTCCGCGTAGCCCTTGCGCTCCTTCTCCGCGACCAGCTTCTCGAGCTGCGTCCGCGCAGCGTCGGGGCCGCCCAGCTCCTTCACCTGGAGGCGCCCCTCCGAGCCGATGCGGCCGTAGCGCACGCGCACCGACGCGCCCTCGACCTCCGCCTCCCAGAACTTCGCGGACCCGTCCCCGACGAACTCCCAGCGCCGCACAGCCCCTCCTACGCCCTTCATGGCCCCACCGGCCCACCCGGTGATCATCGAGAGGAACGCTAGCGGTACCCACTGACAATCAGGACCGGCACCGTCCCAGGTCAGCGCGGGGGTGCGAGGTACCGGCGGCCCGGTATCTGCTCGAAGATCAGGTTGGTCCGCGTCTGGGCCACCGCCGGGTGCGTGGTCAGGTGGTCGACGACGAAGTCGCGCAGCGCCTCCGGCCCGGCCACGCCGACGTGCAGCAGGTAGTCGTCGGAGCCGGCCATGTGGAAGACGGCGAGGACGCCGGGCAGGTCGGGCGCGGTGTTGCGGAAGCTCTCGTTCTGCTCGCGCGTGTGGGCGCGCAGGCGCACCGAGATCATCGCCTGGAGCGGCAGCCCGATCGCCGCCGGGTCGACCTCGGCGCGGAAGGCGCGGATGATGCCGCGCTCCTGGAGCGCCCGGACCCGGGCCAGGCAGGTGGAGGGGGCGATGCCCACGGCCTCGGCCAGGGCGTTGTTCGGGATGCGGGCGTTGTCGGCCAGGGCACGGATGATCGCCCGGTCCAGGTCGTCGACGGGGCTCCGGGCGGCGGTCCGGGCGGCCTGCGGATTGTTCGGCATACCCGCCAGGATCGCAGCCGTCTCCGAAGATTCGCAAACATGATCTGGTTCCGACCGAATTTCCTGCGGAGGAGCTTCTCAAAGGCGCCGGGAAGTTCCATCCTTGGGCCCGCACCCCCACTCCTGCGATCCCTGGAGCGCCCCCGCATGAGCCCGTCCGCGACCGCCACGTTCACCGCCGTCGACCCCGGCCCCGAGCTGGACGCCGGCGAGTTCGTGCTCCCCGCGGGCGGCCTGGACGAGGCGCAGCGCCAGCAGGCGCTCGACACGGTGGACGAGTACCTGTCGCGCAAGCGCAAGCACCTGGTCGGCTACCAGGCCACCCAGGACATGCAGGGCACCGCGCTGGACCTGGCCCGGTTCATGCCGAACAACATCAACAACCTCGGCGACCCGTTCCAGAGCGGCGGCTACAAGCCCAACACCAAGGTCGTCGAGCGGGCCGTGCTCGACTACTACGCGCGGCTGTGGAACGCGCAGCGCCCGCACGACCCCGCCGACCCCGAGTCGTACTGGGGCTACATGCTGTCCATGGGCTCGACCGAGGGCAACATGTACGCCCTCTGGAACGCCCGCGACTACCTGAGCGGCAAGGCGCTGATCCAGCCGCCGGCGGCCCCCTTCGACGCGCTGCGCTACGTCAGCGCCGCGCCCGACCGCGCCAACCCCAACGCGCACCGCCCGGTGGCGTTCTACTCCGAGGACACCCACTACTCCTTCGCCAAGGCGGTGTGCGTCCTCGGCGTCGAGACGTTCCACGCCGTCGGCACGGAGAAGTACGCGGACGAGTGCCCGCTGGTCGACCCGGTCACCGGGCGCCGCGAGTGGCCCACCGAGGTGCCCTCCAGGCCCGGCCCGTCCGGCCTCTCCTGGGACGGCACCGGCGAGATCGACGTCGACGCGCTCGCCGTCCTCGTCGAGTTCTTCGCGGCCAAGGGCCACCCCGTCTTCGTCAGCCTCAACCTCGGCAGCACCTTCAAGGGCGCCCACGACGACGTCCGCGCGGTGTGCGAGCGCCTGCTGCCGATCTTCGAGCGGCACGGACTCGTGCAGCGCGAGGTCGTCTACGGCACCGACCCGGCCACCGGGGAGCCCCTGGTCGACGTGCGCCGCGGCTTCTGGATCCACGTCGACGGCGCACTCGGCGCCGGCTACGCGCCGTTCATGCGGCTCGCCGCGACCGACCAGGCGTACGGCTGGACGCCCGAGGTCGAGCTGCCCGAGTTCGACTTCGGCCTGACCCTGCCCACCGCGGAGCACGGCGACGTCGACATGGTCTCCTCGATCGCCATGAGCGGCCACAAGTGGCCCGGCGCGCCCTGGCCGTGCGGCATCTACATGACGAAGGTCAAGTACCAGATCTGCCCGCCGTCCCAGCCCGACTACATAGGCGCGCCGGACACCACCTTCGCCGGCTCCCGCAACGGCTTCTCCCCGCTGATCCTCTGGGACCACCTCTCCCGCCACTCCTACCAGGACCAGGTGGACCGCATCCGCCGCGCCCAGGAGCTCGCCGGCTACCTGGAGCGCCGCCTGCGCGCCCTCGACGCGGCCCTCGGCGTCGACCTCTGGACGGCCCGCACCCCGGGCGCCGTCACCGTGCGTTTCCGCAAGCCCAGCGCCGACCTGGTGGCGAAGTGGTCGCTGTCCTCGCAGGACGTCGTGATGGTCCCCGGCGACGAGTCCACCCGCCGCAGCTACGTGCACGTCTTCGTGATGCCCTCGGTCGACCGGGCCAAGCTGGACGCGCTCCTCGCCGAACTCGCCCACGACCCGGAGTACCGCGCGCACGCCGCCTGAGGACCCTGCTTGCGGCCGGACTCCCGCGATCCGGTACGGTCACGGCCTCACGTCTGTTCAATCCCGGTGACGGTCCGTGAGGACCGCCGCCGGGGGAGCGGTGAGGACCCACCCGCACCCTGCACCACACCCCTTAGGGAGCTTCCTCGTGCACCAACCCCTGCGCCGGAGCCTTCCGGCCGCACTCGCCGCACTCGGCATAGCCGTCGGCGTCCCGCTGCTCACCGCCGGCACCGCGCACGCCCAGGGCGAGCACGCCTGCGGCGACGTCAACGTGCTGTACTCGGTGGACGGCGGCAAGACCTGGAACGACGAGGGCCGGATGAAGCAGCCCCACGGCAGCGTCCAGGTCAAGCTCGTCGGCGACATCACCGAGGGCTGCGACTACGAGGTCTCGCTGGCCTCGTACGACACCGAGGGCCCCACCTGGGCCACCTCGGGCAAGCAGACCTTCCTTGGCTGGTCGACCACCACGCTCAACAGCGGCCACCGCCAGGCCACCCTGGACGTCAGCGCGCACCTGCCGAAGTGCTTCGGCCAGATCGACCTGTACAACAACGACCAGAAGTTCGACGGGGTCGCCAACCCGCTGCCGAAGTACCCGAACGGCGTCTTCCCGTACGACCTGATCACGGCCTGGAACGGCGGCAAGGCCTGCACGCCGACCCCGACGCCGACCGGCACGCCCACCAGCACGCCGACCGGCACGCCGACCTCGTCGGCCTCGCCCACGGCCACCGCGACCCCGGCCCCGACCGGGACGCCCACCTCCACCGCCACGGCGACGCCCACGGCCACCGCCACCGCGACGGCCACCGCGTCCCCGTCCACCAGCACCAAGCCGTCGGCCCCGGCCACCACCGGCACCCCGTCGGCCTCCCCGGCCGCGCCGGCGCCGTCGACCTCGGCCGACACCACCGACACCAGCGGCCCGGTCGGCAAGCCGACCGCCAAGCCGGTCTCGACCAAGCCCGCGCCGGTCCTGGCCAGCACGGGTGGCAACAGCAGCCAGATGATCGCCTACGGCGCCGGTGGCGCCGCGCTGCTCGCCGTCGGCGGCGGCGCGCTGGTGATCGCCCGCCGTCGCGGCTCGCG
>NZ_JBFBDY010000426.1:0-5461 GCF_040683475.1 Kitasatospora sp. NPDC093558
CAGCGCGTAGACCGGCGCCGTGCGGGGGAGCCGGACGGGGTCGCCGGTCCTGATGGCCCGGGCGAGGGCGTCCATGGCCTCGGCGGACGCGGCGAGGACCTCCCGGGCGCGGTCGCGCTGCGGCCCTTCCCCGGGCGCGCCGACCTTGGGGTCGGCGAGCGCGGCGAGGGTGGGGCGGATGCGTTCGGCGATGCCGCGCAGGCCGCGCAGTTCGGGCGGCCGGTGGCGGTCCTGCCAGGGGGTGAGGGCGGCGGCGTGCCGGGCGGTCATGAACGGCGCCGGGTCGACGTGCGCGGTCGGGTCCTGCCGCAACCGCCGGGCGTAGTCGCCGAGTTCGGCGTAGGTGTCGGCGAGCGCGGCCCGCTGGGCGGTCCAACTGCCGATCGGCCACAGGGTGATGACGGCGGCCTGGACGACTCCGCCGAGGGCGGCGACGAGTCCGTGGCCGAGCGCGGCGAGCACGCCGACCGGCAGCTGGACGACGATCAGCATCACCGAGACGGTGTTGGCCGCGACCACTCCGGCGGTCGGCCCGACCGCCCAGGCGAGTCCGGCGGCGAAGGCCCACACCGCGAGCAGCGCCGGGAACAGCCCGAAGACGCCGACGGCCAGGTACCCGAGGAAGGTGCTGGTGCCGAGCCCGATCCCGGCGGCGACGGCGAGGCTGGCCCGGGGCCGGAAGCTGCGCTGGAAGGTGGCCGTCCCGGCGATGAACGCGCCCATCGCGGCCGAGGTCGCGAGCGGGACGCCGCCGATCGCGAGGGTCGGGAACAGCACGAGCCCGACGGCGACGGCCCCGCGCGCGGCCCGTTTGGGGTCGGTCAGCGTCCGGTCGAGGGTGAGTCCGGTCCGCGCGGTGTCACGCAGCGCGGCAAACCAGGACATAGCGCCATCCTAGAGGGGGTCCTCCGGCCCGACCGGCACCGGCTCCCGCCCCACCCGTCCAAGACGCCGCACCCGCCGCTCGATCCACAGCAGCGCGCCGGTCGGCAGGAACACCGCGTCCGCCGCGACCATCGCGAGCGAGAACACCGGCAGCCCGAGCACCACCGCGATCCCGAGGTGCTCGGCCATCATGACGGCCAGCAGCACGTTCTTGACCCGCCGGTTGAGCAGGGTGAACGGGAACGCGACCTGCACGATCACCGTCCCGTACGAGATCAGGAACACCGGCACCAGCGCCGAGCCGACCAGCGCGGACAGCCCCGGCCAGGGCGCGAAGTAGTCCAGGTGGAGCGGGTAGTAGAGCGCGGTGCCGTCCTGCCAGCGCGTGCCCTGCACCTTGTACCAGCCGGCCGTGGCGTAGATCAGCACCACCTCGGCGGCGATCACCAGCATCGCGCAGTTGTGCACCATGGTCGCGAGCGCGTCGAGCACCGCCCGCACCTCGCCGTCCGGCCGCAGCCGGCCGAGCAGCCACCAGCCGCCGGCCACCGCCCAGAGCCCCCAGAACAGCGGCGCCCACCCCACGTACGGGAAGGCGGCGGAAGTCCAGGCCAGGGTGGAGCCGGAGAAGTCCCCGAGCTGACAGATCGCCAGCACGGCCCCGAGGACGGCCCAGAGCACGACGCCGCCCCACCCGGAGCGGCCGCGGCGAGCGTCCAGCGACCACACCTCGGCACAGCGGGTGAAGACCAGGTAGACCGCCATCAGGTGGAGGACGTTGTCGCCGCCGTCGCCGAGGAAGACGTCCCGGTTCTGCAGCGACAGCACGGTGACCAGGAACAGCACGCTGCTCGCCCGGGTCCGCCAGCCGAGCACCACGGCGACGGCGGCGAGCACCGCCAGGTGGTAGACCGCCTCGAACCAGAGCCGCCCGTCGAACCAGGGCAGCACGGTGAAGGCCCCGTTGTCGGCGAGGAGCCGCTGGGCGAGGTCCATCGACCAGGGCGACAGGTCGCCGTACAGCACCCGGCGGTGGGGCCACTCGCGCAGCAGGTAGGCGAGCCAGACCAGCCCGAAGCCGATCCGCACCACCGCCGCCTGGTGGCGGCCGAGCACCCGCCCGGTGAACGTCTCCAGCGCCCGGCCGACGAGCGCGAGCGGGCCCGGCACCGACGTGGGCACGGACAACGGCACGACCTGCTGCCCGCCCTGGCGCGGGATCCCGCCCAGCCTCGGCCGTTCCGCCCCTGGCTGCGACGTCTCGGGCTGTGACGTCTCGGGCCGCGACACCTCGTTCACGCGAGCCCCCGGTAGTCCTCGTCGTCCACCGGCCACCAGGGCAGCTCCCGCACCTTGGGCTCCGGCGGCGCGGCCTCCCCGCTCCAGGACGGCGGCGGGACGGTCGCCGAGGTCACCCGGAACTGGATCTCCAGGATCCGGCGCCCGTCCACGCTGCGGCCGATCCGCTGGAGCGCTATGCGCTTCAGGTACTCCTCGGCGAGCTTGCCGCGGGTGTTGGTCAGCGTCTCGTCCTGCGGGTTGTGCGAGCCGTCGTAGAAGTCCCAGGCCCGCCGCAGCAGGTTCTGGTCGACGTGGCTGGGCGCCGGGTTGCCCCTTATCGCGGCGATGTCCTGCGCGGTCAGCCCGAGCCAGTCCCGGGTGTCGGTGGCGCCGCCGTCGGCGACGGTCCGCACCCGGGCGTCCAGGCTGACGTTCTGCTGGAGCGGGTTGGGCGCGAAGAGCTTCCAGTTCTGCTCGAACTCGGGGTAGACCACGCCGTCGATCTGCTCCCGGTACTGCCGGGACACCGTGTTGGCGGGCGCGACGTGCAGGAACACCGCGCCGAGGAACAGCCCCGTCGCGGTGAGCAGCACCACGGCGGCCAGGCCCAGCACGAGCTGCGCGGGCCGCGACCACACCCGCCCGCCGGCCGGTGTGTTCGTGCTGTCGCCCATGCGCACTCCCCCTGCCGGACGGGCGCCGCCGGGCCCGTCCCGGGTCGGTCGCGCGCCCATCCTGCCCTACCGGGCCGAAGGAGGGCCTACCGAAGGAGGACCTACAGCACGTAGGCGTCCTGGCCGCTGCTGCTGACCATGGGACGGCCCGCGCCCTCCCAGGCGTACATGCCGCCGTCCACGTTCACCGCGTCGCGGCCCTGCTGCACCAGGTACTGGACGACCTGCGCCGAGCGCCCGCCGACGCGGCAGAGCACGTACAGCTTGTCGTCCGGCAGCTCGCCGAGCCGGGCGATGACCTGCCCGAGCGGGATGTGCAGCGCGCCGTCCACGTGGCCCGCGTCCCACTCGTCCTGCTCGCGGACGTCCAGGAGGACGGCGTCGGCGGGCACGGCGGCGGCATCGGCGGAAGGGATCTGCGGGAACATCGTCTGGGTCTCCTGGGGCTCGTTCGGGTCCGTGCCATTGTCGCCCACCGGGGGGCGGTGGTCGCCGAGCAGCCGGGCCAGCTCGGCCTGCCGGTCCGCGGCCTTGGCCAGCAGCTCCTCGGCGAGCTGCTCCAGCAGCCCGTCCGGGTCCTGCGGGGCGAGCGCGAGGAGCTGCCCCATCGGGGTGCGCTCCAGCCGGACCTGCTCGGCGGCGGTCTCGGCGATCTTCGCGGTGAGCCACTCCAGCCGGCGGCGCAGCCACTCCAGCCGGTCCGGCGCGTCCGGCGCGGGGGCCGCCTCGGGCGCGGTGGACCACTCGGCGGCCAGGCCCGCCAGCGCGCCGGCGTCGCCGAACGCGTAGGCCTCGTTGACCCGGACCAGGAACGCGGCCCGGCGCTGCTGCTCGGCCGGGTCGGTGGTGAGGTCCGGGTGGGCACGGCGCACCAGGTCGCGGTAGATCCGCTGGGCCTCCCGCCCGGGGCGGACCTTGGCCGGGGCGGCGGGCGGCGCCGGCACGGCCTCGTCCGCGGGGCCGCCGTGCTGCTCGCGCACGGACTGGACGGAGTCGAACAGCGCGTCCAGGTCCGGGAGTTCCTCGACCTGCTGCCGGGCCTCGGCGGCCCGGCGCACGTCCTCGGGGAGCCCGGTCGTGGCCGCGACCGCCTCGGCGACGAGGGCGTCGAGCTCGTCCAGCCGGGCGTAGAGCGGGCCGAGCAGCTGATGGTGGATCAGCGCGAAGTTGTCGATCTCGACCCGCAGCGTCTGCACGTCGACGTCCATGCTCAGCCAGGCGAGTTCGGCGGCGGCGACCCGCTCCTCCAGCTCCTGCTGCTCCGGGTCCGTCCAGCGGACGGGGCTCTGCGCGGTCACTTCTCGCCTCTGTCTCGTCCTGCTGCGTCTCCGGCGTCGGGGGCTGCCGGCAGCCCGGCCTGCCACCCTACCCCCGCGCGGGAAGCGTCAACCGGGTGGAAGGGGGGTACGAACCGGCGCGAGGCAAGCGGCGTGCAACCGATCCTGATGAATCTCCCCGTTTCGCTATCGAGCCCGGCCCGGTCCGTGCTTCGCTGGTATCCGCACAGCGTGCCTTCCTCCAGAGAGACGGCCGCCTCCAGGCGTGGCGGCCAGGCGGGAGCAGACCGAATCCATGGTGGACGAGCCCAACTCCACACCGCGTCCGGCGGGCGCCGAGGCCGTTCCGGGTGGCCACCCGGCGGGTGTCGCCGCCCTGGTCCGGCTCGCCCTCGTCCTGGTCGACCGGGCCGGGCGGATCGCGCAGTGGAGCCGGGCCGCCGAGGAGCTCTTCGGACACCGCGCCGAGGTCGCCCGCGACCGCCCCGCCTCCGGCCTGCTGCCCGCCATGGAGCCGCGCGCCGCCGCCGGCGGCACCTGCGCGCGCCGCCGCTGCGACGCCCTCGACACCCTGGCCGCGCTGACCGCGGACGGCCACCCCTGGGCCGGCCAGATGCCCGTCACCGACCGCGAGGACCACCTGCGCGACGTGCTCTGGTGGGCCTACCCGCTGCCCGGCCCGTCCGGCGGCCTGCTCGCCCTCGCCGCCGACGCCCGCCCGCTGCGCACCGCGGGCCCGCGCCTCGCGCTCGGCGAGCGGCTGCTGCCGTTCGCCGCCGCCCCGGCCGCCCGGGGCGGCTTCCACGGGCTGGTCGCCGCGCTCACCCCGCCCGGCGGCCGACTCGCCGATTCCGCTCTGGCCGCGCCCCTGGCCCGGCTCCTGCCCGCCGCCCACCGCGCGCCGCTCCTGGCGGCGCTGGAGCTCGCCGGGCTGCCCGCCCTGCGGCTGGACGCCGTCACCGTGCTCCCGCTGCTGCCGTCCGACCCGCAGTGCGGCACCGCGCACGCCGCCGCCGGGATCGGCCGCCGCTACCCCACCGCCCAGCAGCGCGCCGCCCGGGTCGGCGCGCCGCCGCAGCCCGAGCAGGCCGCCGCGCCCCGGACGTTCCGCGGCCGCCCGGCCGGCCCGCTGCCCGGCCAGCGCGAGTGCGCCGAGCGGCCCGCCGGCAGGCCGGCCGCCGCCCTGTCCGTCCCGTCCCCCACCGGAGGAGGTGCCGCCATCGAGCCGGCCGCCGTCGAATCGTCCGCCAACGGCCACCAGGCCCTCGCCCCGGCCCCGGTCGGGCGGTGCTCCCGCGGCGACCAGCCCACTGGCCCCACCCCGCCCGCCGTCCCGGCCCCGGG